>JAIDVA010000389.1 GCA_029059925.1 Eubacterium sp.
AATATATCCATAGCAAAAACAAACTCTAATAATAAAAGAGGTGTTTACTATGAATATAAATAATGACAATATTAAACAAGAGGTTTTTGAATCTGACATTCCGGTTGTGCTTGATTTTTATTCCGACAAATGTATGCCCTGCAGAATAATCGCGCCTGTTCTGGACCATCTTGAAAAAAAGCACAGCAACAAGCTTAAGGTTTGTAAGCTTGATGTCACCAAGCACTCCGAGTTGGCTGATAAATACGGAGTTATGGCCGTGCCGACCCTTATGTATGTAAAGGACGGCAAGGAGCTCAACAGAACAATAGGGCTTGTTGACAGCGCAGAGATATTGAAAAATTTGGAATTGTAAATATCCGAAAAATCTTTAAATTAATGGATTTTTTCGTTAGGCAAGGCTTTGGCAAAATTTTGTCGACGGGAGCATATATAGATATGTGACCGAGCAGAATTTTGCCAATAACGCAGCATAACGGGAAAAGACATAATTTAATCAAGCGGCTTTGATGAGCTTTCTATAATCTCACCTGTATGTGCATCTATTTTAAACTCATATTCCATAGTGCCGTCATTAAACTCCAGCTTATAGATACGCATATCCGGTCTTACACGTGTATCCTGATTGGTGAAAACAACATCAGATTCCTGAGCACCTGCATATTCAAGTGCCATTGTTCTTGCTTCACCGATAGTTATTTGTGCTGAATTATCCGCATCTAAATCCGGCATCTGCAATAACGATATGCAAGCAATGCCTACAGTAAAAGCAAACACTACCGAAATGATAACAGCTAAAAGCTTTTTTTGACTTTTATCCATATCAAAATTCCTTCCGATTACGATTTATCCTTACTCTTCGTCACCATCACAACCCAATAATACAATGGAATGATTAAAAAGAGCATGCTTGCATATCCCCATACGCTAAGTGAAATTCCAAGCATCAGATAAACTGTTACCACCATTTCAGGCACAGGAATAAGAAGTGCAAATACCTTTTTATTATTCGCCTTGCAGGCAATTGCAAACCTATAATAAATAGGAATTGTCATAAAAATCAACCAAAGCGGATGCCAGATATCAAACATCATTGACAATGCAAGATACAAAAATACAATAATGATTGGGAATGGGAATATCATCAGCTTTTTTGCCGTTTCGGGATAAATTCCGAAATCATTTGCCTTAGACAAAAGTGATTTCAATTTACCCTTAAAATCCTTTTCCTTTTTATTTGTATTTTTAATGACCACCTTATCACTGCTTGTGTCGAGCAGCTCATCAACGGTCAGACCATATATTTTAGACAATGCAATAAGATTATCAATTTCAGGTGATGATTCTGCACGTTCCCACTTTGAAATTGACTGGCGGCTGATACCAAGCTTTTCAGCCAGAACCTCCTGACTGTAGCCGTTTTCCTTTCTTAACTGCTGAAGTCTGTTCGCTGTCATTATATCCATAATATCGTATCCTTTCTGTTTGACAGACAATGCTGCGCTATAAATCATCTAAATAAATTCTATCAAACATAATCTTATAAAAACAACATATTACAC
>JAIDVA010000039.1 GCA_029059925.1 Eubacterium sp.
GTATAGTTCCAACGGACCAACATAATTATAATACATATCGGCTGTTTCCTTATTTGGATATGCCTCTATATACTCAAACCCATCATTTTTTGCATCTTCAATAATTCTTTTAAGTAATTCTGCTGCAACACCTTTTCCACGCATTTCAGGTGCAACCGTAAAGCAAAAAATGGATTTGACTTTTTCTTTTGTTTTTTTATTAATAGCTTTACTTGCTATATGATTTTTCCAACCAAAACAATGCAGGCAATCATTTCTGTTATTTGCATTGCACCAGCCGATTACATTGCCGTCAATATATGCTAAATAGCCCTGCATAAGTCCCTTGTTTATATAATCAATAGCGTATGCTTTTCTGACATCAGGACTTGCAAATTTCTTCTTTGCTGTGATGTAATTATTGTGTGCCGCACAGTAATTGATGCAATAACATCTATCCCATTTTTTGTTATCGGTATGTGCAACATTTTCAAAAAAATATAAAAAATCATCAAGTATTTCCGGAGTAAGTTTTTTTATTTCAATAGACATACATAACCTCCTATAACTTCATTCCATAATAATCAGCATCAATTACTGCCCCGTCGGGATAGGTTTCCTGTGCTGATTTAACAAATTCATTAAACCCTAAATGCTGATATATTTTCAGATTTTCTGTCTCAGTGGGTTCAACACCCAAAGTGACCTTTTCATAACCCCTGCTTTTCAAATCATCAATCATAAATTGAAACAGTTTTGAAAAATAGCCTTTGCCCTGATATTTTTCAATCGTACGAAAAGCGCAAAGATAAGCCATTTTATCATCAACCAATCCATCGCTGTTCTGAACAATATTTTTATCTAACATTGCTGTTGTTTCGCATATAATTTTATCGTTTAATATACCATAATATGCAATACTTTGACCGTTTCTGACACGCTCTATTGCTTCTGCCTTCCAGAATTTCCAATTCGGACCTTTATTCTTTTTTATTTCATAATTCCACTTGCTCTCCATTTCATCAACAGATGCGATTTTGCATGCAAAATTCCGCATTCATTATTCCTCAGACACTTTCGAATATATTAATATGTATATTTTATCACATCTGTCTTGGTATTACAACAAATGGAATTTATATATAACGATAAACAAAAAAGGCTAACGGATTAACCATTAGCCTTTCACTTTAATCGAGGGCATCGCCCGAACATCAACATTCGTCAAGGGCTAAGCCCGTTTTGGCAGGAGATTATGACTCCCACAAAAAAAGGTGTCCCCCGCCTATAAAGGCAGGGACACCTTTTCGAATGTTATAAATATTAGTCAGCTGAATAAGGGAGAAGAGCTACGTGTCTTGCTCTCTTGATAGCTGTGGTAAGCTCTCTCTGATGCTTTGCACAAGTACCTGTTACACGGCGAGGGAGAATCTTTGCTCTCTCTGATACAAATCTCTTAAGCTTTGTAACATCCTTGTAGTCGATTTCTTCAACCTTATCTACACAGAAAACGCATACCTTTCTACGGCCCTTGCGTGGTCCGTTTGGCTTGTTGTATGCCATAGTTAGTTTCCTCCTTTAAAATGGTAAATCGTCGTCATCATCAACGATTTCTTCAAAATCCGAATTATCAGCACTTGCATAGCTTGGTGCAGGCTGTGAGAATGCAGGATTTGTTGTACCACTCTCTGCCTTTGAGCCGCAGAATGATACGTTGTTCGCAACAACCTCAACTTGCTTTCTGTTGTTGCCGTCCTTGTCGGTATAATTGCTGGTCTGGATTGAACCCTCAACAGCAATCATAGAACCCTTGTGGAAATAGCGGGAAATGAATTCCGCTTTCTGTCTCCACGCAATACAGTCGATAAAATCAGCCTGTCTTTCCTGACCCTGTGACTGAAAATTTCTGTCACAAGCAACCTGAAAACGCAGAAATGATATACCTGACGATGTAGTACGCAGTTCAGGCTCATAGGTAAGTCTGCCCATAAGCGCAACCATGTTAATCATTCAACATCCTCCTTATTCGCCTTTAGCAACGATAAGTGAACGAAGAACACCGTCTGTGATGTTGATTACACGGTCAAGCTCTGCAGGGAAGCTTTCTTCACAAGCAAAGTTAACAACCATATAATAGCCCTCATTTTCGTAGTTGATTGGATAAGCGAGTCTGCGCTTGCCCCATTCCTCAACTTCGCCAAGAGTGCCATTTTTGCTGATGAGATCAGTGAACTTTCCCTTGAGTCTCTCAACATTCTCTTCTCCGTTTGCAGTAGAGAAAACCAATACGATTTCGTAATTTCTTAATGCCATTCTTCAGCACCTCCTTCTGGTCTTTTGGCCTATGCCCTATGCACAGGCAAGGATTGCCCTTGTTTACAAAGGCTTAGTTATTATACCAAAACAAGCTTATATTGTCAACTTGTTTTTTTATATTATATAAATTATTGTTTAGCGTAGTAGAGGAGAACATTGTTCGCCTGTTAAATAATTATGATATCCACTGGTGCACACTGTGCACCCCTACAAAAGTATAAGATAACGTTGTAAATATCCAAAACGCCTTTAAATTAATGGATTTTTTCGTTAGGCAAGGCTTTGACAAAATTCCATCGACGGGAGCATATATGGATATGTGACCGAGCGGAATTTTGTCAGTAACGACGCATAACGGAAAAAGACATAATTTAAATAAACAATAATTTAATCAACAAACTTTAACACATCAATTATGCTTTCTATAGTCGCAACATCATCTCTTAAATCCTGATCCTTAAACCAACCATAATTCATACGGATTGGTTTCATGCCTGCTGCAAGCGAGCCCTGAATATCATTAATCGGATGGTCGCCGACATAAATACATTCCTCACAGTTAAGTCCGAGCTTATTTGCTGTATACGTAAAAATCGTTGGGTCAGGCTTATGTATATCAATATCACCGCTGACAACAGTGATATCACAATATTCCCTTAAACCGCTTGTATCAAGCTTATGATGCTGTAAAACGGAAGGACCGTTGGTAATAATCCCTACAATATATCCCCTATTCTTAAGCTCACAGAGAAGCTTTGCAGAATCAGGGAAAATAACATTATGATCGCCGAATTTAGTATCATAATGCTCGGCAAGAATTTTGCTTGACGGAGCATCTGTCCACTGCCAGCTTTCTGCCAAGGACGCATACCATTCCTCGCGGTTTACATATCCGCCGTTACCTGTCACACGCATCTCTTCTTTTCTTTTTTCAATTTCAACATCACTGATATCGGGACAGAAGTCAGAAAGAAATGTATCCATATAATTTTCAAATGCCGCTGTTCTGTCCTGCAGTGTTTCGTCAAAGTCAAATAATACTGCTTTTATCATATTCCAACTGTGCTCTGATTTCATCAATGGATGAAAACTTCTTTTCCTCTCTCAAATATCTTATAAGCTCAACTCTGATAACTTTGCCGTAGAGATTGCCGTCAAAATTAAAAATATGAGTTTCGCAAAGCGGCATATCAACCTGCCATGTGGGGCGCATACCAATATTCGTAAAAGATTTATATTCCTTATCGTCAACAAAGGTTCTTGTTTCATACACACCGAATTTCGGTACAACAAGTCCCTCAGGCAAATGCTGGTTAATCGTTGGAAATCCAATTATCTTACCGCCTCTTTTATCGCCCTCGATTACAGTATTCTCAAAGGTAAAATTATATCCAAGCATTTCGTTTGCCTGTTCAATATTCCCTTCCGTCACAGCCTTTCTGATTCTTGTGGAGGAAATCGGCTCACCGTCAAAATCTAGATGCTCAAGAATTCTTACCCAGACATCCTTATCATCAAGATACCTTCTGAGGTCAAGTGCCGACCAGCCTGCCTTTTTGCCGAATCTGAAATTAAAGCCGCAGAGAATCACACCGGCATTGAATTTATCAAGCAAAATCTTTTCGATAAATTCTTCGCCCTGCATATCTTTAATCTCATTAAAATCAGCAAAAACGGTATTGGGATACCGTTTTTCAAAAATACTTTTTTGCAGCAGAGAAAAGCTGTTATTTACACAAAATACAATTACATCCTCAGCACCGGTAACAACGGTGCGGTGGGCACGGTGCATTCCGTCAAAGTCGCCGAGTGCAACTGCTATTCTTTTTTTGTCATTAATTTTGTTCATATATCAATTAATCTCGTCTTACTAAAATCCTTTTAACCGAAAGCTGATTTTCTTTATTATCCATTTCGCCCAGACCTAAAAAAAGTCCGTTCGGCGAATATACTCTGTAAATTCCATCAGTAAGCTTTTTCTTTATTCTGTCAGCAGCGAGTGCACCGCCGTTAGAAAAACGTTTTGCCTGTGCGTCTGATACACACATACTGTCATATGCCCTAAATACGGCTTCTATATCCAGCAGAGCTTTGTCAAAGGAAAGGTTATTATCCTTGATATTCTGCAGTTCTTCAAGCGTTACACAATCATCAAGCGTAAAGCCGTTCGCAAGGGTTCGCACAAGACTTGTCATAACTGCACCGCAGCCGAGAGATTTGCCTATATCATCAATAAGTGTTCTTATATATGTACCCTTCGTGCATACAACATCAATTGTGTATTCGCCGTTTTCACAGCCTACAAGCTCAAGCTTTTTTATCTCAACCCTTCGGCTTTCACGCTCAACCTCTATACCTTGCCGTGCAAGCTCATAAAGCCGCTGGCCATTAACAGATACAGCTGAATACATCGGCGGCAACTGTGTTATTGTTCCTCTGAACTGCTCAAGTGCATTAAGCACATCCTGTTCAGTTGCATTAACCGCATACTCAGCAGTAACCTCACCTGTGATATCAAGCGTATCCGTAGTTTTTCCGAGCACAAAGCCCGCTCTGTAGCCCTTATCACTTTCAGGAAGATAGTCAAGAAATCTTGTTGCACCGCCGAGCATAACCGGCAAAACACCTGTTGCCATAGGATCAAGCGTGCCTGTATGACCCGCTTTTTTTTCACGGGTAATCCCTCTCACCTTTGCGACAACACCAAAGGAGGTGATATCCTTATCTTTATTTATACAAATTAATCCTGTCATTTAAGAAGCTCTCCGCATTTGATAACAAGATTTGTACGTGCCTCTTTTACACCGCAGTCAAATCTGCAGGCTGCCGCCTGATTATGACCGCCGCCTCCGAATGCCTTTGCAAGCTCAGCCGCATTAACGCTTTCAAAGGTGCGTATGGATGCCTTGCAGGTACCGTCTGCCTTTTCTCTGATTGTTATACCGATTTCAACGCCCTCAATCTGTCTTGTGAGAGGTGCAATTGCTTCCGTCTCCTGCTCATTTGAGCCTGTTAGCTTATACATTTCCTGCGTAAAGGTAATGATTGCAACACGCTCATCCTCATAAAAGCGCATAGAATCAAGAGCAAGTCTTTCAAGTCTTGCATATGTCTTAGTCTTTGTTTCAAACATTGTACGATTGATTTTACCGTTATCTGCACCAAGCTCAATCATCTCAGCAGCCGCACGATAGGTTGCCGCTGTTGTTGACGCATAACGGAAGCAGCCTGTATCGGTTGTAAGCCCTGTATAAATGCAGTTCGCAATTTTATCGTCAAGCTCCACATCAAGTGCTTTCACAACCTCAAGCATAAGCTGGCACGCCGCAGGAACATCCTCAAGCAGCAGATTATCAGCATATTCGGTATTTGTAGAATGGTGGTCGATACACATATCAATATGATATTTACCGTCAAGCTCACCTAAAAGATTAGTTGTTGCAACATCAACTGCCACAACATAATCCGGCTTGAATTTTATTTGAACAATATCTTCATAAAGATAATCATATTTTTTGGGAATTTCATCTGCATTTTCAACAGCACAGATTTTGCCCATCTTCATAAGTGCACGGCACAGTGCAAAGCCGCACCCCAAGGTATCACCATCGGGGTGGGCGTGAGTCAATATTAAAATATTATCCTGCTGAGCAAGAAGCTCTGCACACTGTTTAACATCAATTCTCATTATTTATTTCCTTGATTTTTTCGAATAAATCCATACCCTTTGCGATTGAATCATCAGCAATAAATTTAAGCTCAGGACTCTTTCTGAGATGAAGTCTTGCACCAAGCTGCTTTCTGATATAGCCCTGTGCACTTTCAAGCCCTTTAATTGAGCTTTTAGCTGCATCTATACCCTCCATCGCACTGATATATACCTTTGCGCAGCTCAAATCCCCGCTAACCTCTACCTTAACAACGGTAAGCATACCACTGATTCTCGGGTCCTTGAGCTCACGCATAATTGAAATAATTTCTCTTTTAATATCCTCAGATATTCTGTCAATATGAAATCCTGCCATAATAATCACCATAGCCTTTCAGGCTTAAAATAGCTTATTTAAAATCATTAACACCTTATTGATGGCCTGATAAGGCGTTAATGGCGATTACAGCCATCTCAAAATTATGCCACAGGCAAATTTTGAGGGCAATATAATCGAGATAGTGTGATTTTTCACACTATTAATCCCTGTATTCCTCAACAATATAAGCCTGAAGAATATCGCCTGCCTGAATATCGTCCCAGCCATCTAAGCTGATACCGCACTCATAACCTGATGATACCTCTTTAACCTCGTCCTTGAATCTCTTGAGGTTAGCAAGCTTAACGTTAGCAATTTCCTTACCATTTCTGATAACTCTTACCTTACCGTCACGCTTGATGTTACCTGATGTAACAAGTGAGCCTGCAATCGTACCTGCCGAAGAGATTTTATAAACCTCTCTTACCTCTACCTCACCTGTGTCAACATCACGGTACTTAGGTGCTCTCATACCACGCATTGCACGTTCGATATCTTCAATAGCATCATAAATAATATTATAAGTTTTAATTTCTACACCATCACGCTGTGCATTATCAGCCGCAATCTGGTCAACACCTGTATTAAAGCCGACAATAATTGCATTTGATGCAGATGCAAGCATAACATCACTTTCGCTTACAGCACCAACTGCACCGTGAACGATTTTAACATTAACCTCGTCATTCTCAATTTTAAGAAGTGACTGCTTAACAGCCTCAACAGATCCCTGAACGTCAGCTTTGATGATGATGTTCAGTTCCTTCATCTCGCCCTCCTGAAGCGTGTCGAAGAGCGTATCAAGCGTAACCTTCTGGAAGAGCTTGAATTCCTCCTCCTTAGCCTGAGTCTTTCTCTGCTCAACAAGTGCTCTTGCAAGCTTTTCATCTGATACAGCATTGAACTCGTCACCGCTCATAGGTGCACTGTCAAGACCCATAATTTCAACAGGAACAGACGGACCTGCATCACGGATAGACTTGCCGTGGTAGTCAGTCATTGCTCTTACCTTACCTACAGCTGTACCTGCAACGATAACATCACCTGAATGCAAAGTACCATTCTGAACAAGAAGTGTTGCGACAGGACCTCTGCCCTTATCAAGCTTAGCCTCAATAACTACACCCTTAGCTGTTCTGTCAGGATTAGCTCTGAGCTCTGCCATTTCAGCAACAAGAAGTATAGTCTCAAGCAGCTTGTCGATACCCATTCTTGTCTTTGCAGAAACAGGAACACAGATAACATTACCGCCCCATTCCTCAGGAACAAGTTCATGCTCTGTGAGCTGCTGCATAATCCTGTCAGGGTTTGCACCCTCTTTATCCATTTTATTGATAGCAACAATAATTTCAACACCCGCTGCCTTTGCGTGGTTAATCGCCTCAATGGTCTGCGGCATAATACCGTCATCAGCTGCAACAACAAGCACGGCAATATCAGTAGCCATAGCACCACGAGCTCTCATAGCAGTGAAAGCGGCGTGACCGGGAGTATCAAGGAATGTGATTTTTTCACCACTGACCTCAACCTGATATGCACCGATAGCCTGTGTAATACCGCCTGCCTCAGTTGAGGTAACATCGGTATCACGGATAGCATCAAGGATAGATGTTTTACCATGGTCAACGTGACCCATTACGCAGATAACAGGAGGTCTTGTGACTGCATTTTCATCGTCCTCAATTTCCTCTTCGATAATCTGCTCCTCGATTGTAACAACAACCTGCTTTTTAACCTTTGCACCAAGCTCAGTTGCAACAATTTCAGCTGTGTCGTAATCAATAACCTCATTAACAGTAGCCATTACACCGAGCACCATAAGCTTTTTGATAACCTCGGTTGCAGTCATACGAAGAAGACTTGCAAGATCACCTACTGTGATTTCTTCGGGAACCTCAATTGTAATCTGCTGCTTCTTTCTCTGCTCTGCAATACGAGCAAGACGCTGTGCCTCAGTCTCTTTCTTTGAGCGTGCATGCATACCCTGCGGCTTTTTCTTTCTGTACTGCTTTGACTTCTGATTAAGCTTTTGCTTTTTCTGATAATCATTAATCTGTGATGCAGGTGCAATATCCTCGTATTTCTGGTTATACTTTTCAAGGTCAACCGTATTCACACGGGTATCAACATGGCGAGCCTCACCCTTTGTTCTTGCCTGCGGGGTCTTACCGGCCTTTTTCTTTGCCTTTTCCTCATCACGCTTTGCTGCCTGCTCTGCCATTTGTAAAATAGCAGCCTGACTCTGATGCTTTTTATTTTCAGTTTTCTTATTTGAAGAGCCCTGTTTTTTTGGTTGAGCATTATTTTTTTTGCCGCTGTTAAAATAATCATCCAGACTGCTTACACTGTTATCCCATGTAAGCTTGTCGAAAACAATGTTCAGTTCTTTCTCTTCAAGAACAGTATTTGCTTTTTTTAAAGGAACACCACAATAATCACTGAGAATGTTAATGATTTCCTTATTCGTTTTTCCGAAGTCCTTTGCAACATCGGAAACTCTCATCTTAACTACCATTCGCATTTCCTCCTGTCTTACTAGTCAAAATTCAATAATTCGACAATTCGTTTTGAAAAATTTTCATCATCGACCGTCAATACTCCGGCCTTGTATCCAATACCAAAATGAATTTCGTTTAATGTAAAATCGGTTTTAATAACCGCTATATTAATACTATGCTTTTCAAGAGTTGTTTCAAACTCTTTTATCAGTCTTGGCGAGACATCACTGCAAAATAAGAGCAATTTTGCCTTTTTCTTTAAGATTGCCTGCTCTGCCATATCGTGCCCCATTGACAGCTTACCTGCCCTGCGTGCAAGTCCGAGCATGGAAAGAGCCTTTTGTTTAGATGTGTTCATATCAGGCATTTGTCATTTCTTCTTCCATAGCATTATAAACCTCATCGCTTATCTGCATTGAAAATGCACGCTCAAAGGCCTTCTTTTTTCTTGCTTTTTTCAGGCAATCGGGATTTTTGCAAACATAAGCACCTCTGCCCGACTTTTTACCTGTTAAATCAAGAGAAACCTCACCGTCAGGACTTTTTACAACACGAACCAAAGTGCGTTTATCAAACATCTCACCGCAGCCCGTACACATTCTTAATGGTACTTTTTTTGCTTTCATACGTGTTATCTCCTATTATTCCTGACCCTCAAAGAAGCCTGACTCAGGCTTAATATCAATATTCCAGCCTGTAAGTCTTACTGCAAGACGAACATTCTGACCCTTATTGCCGATAGCAAGTGAAAGCTGATCATCCGGCACAGTTGCACGGCAGGTTTTAGCCTCCTCGTCAATCACCTCAACACCGCATACAGCTGAAGGAGCAAGTGCTGCTGCAACAAACTCTGCAGGATCTTCGCTGTACTTAACAATATCAATCTTTTCACCGCCAAGAACCTCAACGATGTTTGACACTCTCTGTCCGCGAGGACCGATACAAGCACCTACAGGATCAATTTCCTCATCCTTTGTGAACACGGCAATCTTTGTTCTTGAGCCTGCCTCACGTGAAACGGACTTAATCTCAATTGTACCGTCATAAATCTCAGGAACCTCCTGCTCAAACAGACGGCGAACAAGACCCGGATGTGTTCTTGAAATCATAATCTTAGGACCTTTGCCGCCCTCTTTAACATCAACGATAAATACCTTTACGGTTGTACCTTCTACAAGCACCTCGCCCGGAACCTGCTCAGCCTTTGGAAGAATAGTCTGATTCTTACCGATTTCAAGTGTTGCGTTGCCTGTGATTGGGTCAATACGCTCAACCTTAGCAGATACAAGCTCCTGATTTTTAGACTTGAATTCCTGGAGCATCTGTCCTCTTTCAGCCTCGCGGATACCCTGACGGATAACATGCTTAGCTGTCTGTGCAACGATTCTGCCAAAATTCTTTGTCTTGAGCGGAATATCAATTGTTTTGCCAACCTTTGCTGACCTTTTGAGCTCTAATGCCTGCTCAAGTGTCAAATCTGTGTCAGGATCTTCAATCTCCTCAACAACATTCTTTGTTACATAAACCTTAATTTTCTGCTTTTCCTCATCAATGTCGCAGTGAACAATATCCTTGCCATTATAATCATGCTTTGCTGCAACAATGATTGCCGCTGATATCTTTTCATAAAGATAATCAGCAGGTATACCCTTTTCCTCTTCAAGCAATTTTACTGCTTCAAAAAACTCCTTGCTCATTTTTTCCTATCATCCTTTCAAAATCACATAAATCTTAAATAAAATCATTGATGTCAAAATCATCAAGCTTGACATAAGAAGTTTCTTTCTTATTAACAGTGAACTGTTCACCATCTGCAAGCTCTATTGTTATCTGTGCATCCGCATATTCAATCAGCTTGCCCTTAAAATCCCTCACCTTATCAATTGGTCTGATAAGTCTGAGCATAACATCTGCACCAATATATTTTTCAAAATGTGCATCTGTTACAAGCTCTCTTTCAACACCCGGTGAGCTGACCTCGAGCAGATAGCTCTGACTGATAGGATCAGCCTCGTCAAGCGGCTTTGTAATTGCATGTGTTAAATCAACACAATCATCAATGGACACACCGCCATCCTTATCAATAAATATTCTTAAATACCAGTCAGTACCCTCTTTTACAAAGCGAATATCCCAGATATCGAGACCTAACTCTTTGGCAAACGGGGTTATAATTTCACTGACCTTAGATACAGTATTGCCTTTTCCTGCCAAGAAAAAACCTCCTTATAAATACAAGAGAGCGGACCCTGCGGTCCACTCTCACCATGAGATTATAAACTTACTATTAGTATAATACCACTTTTATGAAAATCGTCAAGTATATACAAG
>JAIDVA010000390.1 GCA_029059925.1 Eubacterium sp.
CAAATTCATAATTTATATCCTTTGGCTTGATTTGTGACAGATACCTGAAAAATGCTTCGCCGTTGTCGTTGGCAACTGTTTGTCTGTCGCTTACTATCCATAAAGGTTTTTTCTTGAAAAGCTTTGTGAAATAATAAAGTATTCTGATAAAAAATACGCCGTACTCTTTGTTTTTAATAAGCCATTTAAGCATTTTTAACTCGGCCTTAGCGTGAGATAAAAACGGCTTTTCAGGCTTGAAGAATTTTACTCCCTTTGGTGTGGCGTAAAAATGGTAATCATCCATTATATTGTATGCAGCACTGCAAAGTTTGGTGTTGAGTATACGTTTTCCGCCGCAGGACATTGCCATTGGGCATTTTTCTTCATCGAAATATAAATAAGGCGTCAGCCATTGTGTACGAGTGTTCTTAAATGCGTTGTCAAATGGTATTTTAATAGAAAATTGATAGTTTCTGTAGTCTGTGCCGAACATGGTTTCTTCGTTTGCGTGAGGGTAGAGCTCTAATTGAACGGGATATTCATTGCCGTTAAAATCAAAGCCGAAATCAGTTGTGCACTTTGCATCAACAATCCATTTTTTTATCAGACCCTCAATAAGAATACTTTTTCCGTGATGCTCAATATTATATATTTCACAGTTGTTAACATTCTTCGGCACATTTGCCATAAGAATATCCCTGAAGAAGACTTTTTTCAGTTCCTTGTCATAAGTCATAGCGTTGAACAGTATGTCTTCTTTGTATTTTAATTTTAATATGGCTCTTTTTTTGCATATTGAGCGGTGTATCGGATTTTTGAGAATATAAATATCCTCGACATATGAAAGCATTTTTGACAAATCATCGCAATAGCTGTCAAACTCCTCTTGCGATAATATTTCCGGCTGTGGATATGTTACGCGCCAGCCTATATCATATGCCAGTAGGTTTTGAATGTATGGTATAACCTTGTTGTAATTATCGAGTGAAGCTTTTATCAGACCACCGTAAAACTTTTCAATTGTTTCGCCATAAAAATGCAGATTTGTCTCTTTGGTCTGTATTGCTGAGGTTTTTACGGCTCTCTTTCTGTAATTATGCTGGGTATCTGCCATTGCAGCATATCTGCCTGCTTTGAGAATCAGACTATTCAGATAAAGTGCATCCTCACCTAAAACCATATTCTCCTGAAATTGCATGGTTTTTGCAATTTCTGTTTTGAAGAAGGAAGAGGTTACGTGCAGATGGATGGAGGTATATTCATTTTCATCATGTATATCAATTATGCGGTTTTCAGTAAATTTGTCACTTAACGGATGCGGTCGTGTTGATGCTTCAAAAAACTGCATTCTGCAGCAAAAAATTTCTGCGTCCGGATGTTCATTGGCAAAATTATGAATGTTTGCAAAAGCATCGGGCTCCCATGTATCATCCGAATCAAGGAAGTTGATATATTTACCCTGTGCATGCTGCAGTCCGTTATTTCGTGCAGCACTTACACCACTGTTTTTCTGTTTAATATAAATGATATTATCAGGATATTTTTTCTGATATTCCAGACAGATTGCTTCACTGTTATCA
>JAIDVA010000391.1 GCA_029059925.1 Eubacterium sp.
CCTTTACATTTACCCAGAATCCTCTATAAGTATCTGCCAAATCATAGCTTGGATAAAGCCCGTGGCAAGTAATCAAATCGGGGTGAGCAACTATATCAAAAATGCCGCTTTGTGCAAGTGAATTCTGCATTTCAAAATAGCGCTTATAAATATGGTTAAAATCCTTTCCGAGCCACTGATACTTACGCTGATTAAAGGTCCAGTTGTCAATCCAATGTACAGAACCTATAAGATAATCAAAAAAGCCGTCTGAGGTCAGATTACGGATAAATTCCTGATGCTGTTCAAACCAGCATATTTCAAGCCCGAAGGAAACTTTAATTGGGTATTCCCTGCTGCGAATTTCAGTTACAAGTGTTTTGAATTCATCAAGCGTATGGGCGGATTTTTCCTTACCGTCAAACCATTTACGCTGATAACGGCTGTATTCCCTTGCCTCTTTGAAGGTCGGGTGAAAATCTCTGAATCTTATGCTGTGCTCAAGCAGACAAATTTCATCCAGATTTTGCTTAACTGCTTTGTTTATAAACTGCTCAATCCATTCAATTGTATACGGACCACGTTCTATGTGAATATGCAAATCCTTCATTTTGTCACCTTTTCAGCTATTTATATGGGTTAAAATCAATGGCATTTCCGCTGAAATCAACACCCTTTGCAGTATAAATATTTATGAAATACCTTGCATCCAAGGTATTATTTATTCCGTTGTTGATATGCCTGATTTCCACTGTAATACTTTTGCCGTCATCATATTCTTCAGGAACAATTATCGAACCACCGGCGTGATACTCTTCTTTAGGCAAGATATCGGGAGTATTATTTATAAAATATTCCAACGCCATATCTATCAGTTCTTTTTTATCAAACATTAACGGCTTTAATAAAAATCTGCGCTCATTGTTATATCTGATTGTTTCAGCCAAAAATATTGCATCATCCATTGAAATTTTATTGATCTTCTGTTCACTGTCTTTATCTGTATACGGCTTAATTACAAAGGGATAAGGACTTTCAAAATCTGTTTTAAAATATTCTTCAAAAATAATTTCATTGTCTTTTATAAATATCATTCCTGATTGCAAATCAAGTGCTTTTTCATAATTTATCCCTGCATATTCGCTGATATCTTTCGCAGTGACAGGCAGGTCATATATGATGACATAATCCCATTCAAAATTTGTAAAATCGGACAGCCTTACTTCAAACTGTGATTCATCAATTTTATCGCAATATGCAATTATTTTTTCATTGATACTTTGATTACTGCCGCCCAATGCGGCACAGCCTGTTAAGGATATACAAAATATGATAGCTAATATAAATACTGTTTTCCTTTTCATTCGTACCTCTTAGTATAAATTATTGTTTATCCTAGGGGCGAACATCGTTCGCCCCTAGGCACAGCGATAATGTTGGCGGGCGCACACTGTGCGCCCCTACGAATCACGCAATCTACACTTTGTAGGGTGCGATGTGAACCCTTTTGTCACTGCGTGACATTTCCCCTGACAGGGGAATAACATCGCACCGAATACACATATGCATACAAACGCAACGATGTGGGCATCGTTCCCTACGATTATTTGACCGACACTTACTGACATAAATAATAATTTAAATTTTAAAATACGGAGCCATCATTATGACAGCTCCGTTATTTTTACTTATTATAGCCTTTTTTAAAGCGTTTTTTGCCCTCTTCACGGAAAGCCTCGATACCGCCCTTGCTGTCATAAAGCTCTGCCGCCTCAAGACAAATATCAAGAGAAAGATTGATACATTCCTCACTCATATTATCAGGTGTATCAAGACGAGTATGATAATATGTTTTCGGGTCATGATTCACACCGCAAAAGCCAACAGCTTCGATACCATAACGTGAAAATCCCTCAGCATCAACAGCACCGGGGTAAACATCTGTTTCACTCATTTCAATACCACAGTTAACACCGGCTTCATATACAAGCTCACCGACTGCATTCGAGTTTTTCTGTGTACCGGTACAGCCCTGCGTATAAATCTGCAGCTGCTCAATTTCGCGCATTGTATCCATTGCAATAACAACAGTTTCAATCTCCTTAAGCTCATCCTGGTGACGCTTTGCATAAGCAACAGCACCGCGGAGTCCTGCTTCTTCAGAGCCTGTTAAAAGACAACAAACCTCTGTATTTTCATAACGCTTATTATTATCTGCCATTTCCTTAAGAACAGCCATTGAAATAAAGTCTGCTGTGAGATTATCATTTGCACCGTCAACAATAACCTTCCAGTTGATAAAGAAGAGAATTGCAATAAAAAACGGAATAAGAATAAGCTCAATAATACCCATTACAAGCCAGAACTTTGATGTATAAGCAGCATCGCTTGCAAGATGATAAATAAGCCAAACAATATTAAAAATGCAAACACCGATAAGTCCGCCGATTGAACCACCCATAACAGGAGCAAGTGACTTTAAACCACCGTGAAGTGAATAGGTCCACTCATTTGCAGCATCCGTATGGCCGCAGAAAACGATTCTTCTTTTGACCTCGCCCGTCGGCTTTCTTCTTGCCATTACATTACGTGATATTTTTTTAGGGAAAAGAAAATCCACATATTCACGATACATTAAAAATTCAATCACAAGGCAGGATAACGCAAACCATGTGATAATCGTTGCAATAATGGCAAGTGCAGGATTCGTAACAACCCCCTTGAATGTGAGCCAATAAAATATAACAGATATAATACTTATAATACCGGCAGGAGGAATCCAGCCCATAAAAGCATGAGGATGAAGATTAAAATCCTCCATTTCAACCTCATCTGCCCAATTCTCAAGCTGAGATTTCAAAAATTTCTGCGCTTTTCTCTCGCTGTGAGTACCGGGTGCACGGTCTTTAAAATTATCACAGATATAGCGAATACCATCTACCATAAATTTATAGGTGCTTTCAGATGCACCGTTTGTTAATCGCATAACATACCTCCTGCATATCAAAATTAAGATTTAAATTTTATCATTTTAACTCTTGTTTAAATAAATCTAAAACTAAAAAATACATTTGTATTATATCGTAACAGCCAAAAAGTTGCAATAGTTGAATATAAAAAACAAAAATTTCAATAAAGTTCTTACAATTGGCAAAAGTTAATATATAATACATTTCGCAGATGTGGCCCGGTAGTTCAGTTGGTTAGAACGCTAGCCTG
>JAIDVA010000392.1 GCA_029059925.1 Eubacterium sp.
GTTTTATTATCTTTAGTATTGGCAATAAACGTATTTGCTGTTATGGCAGCCGCCCCTATAGAGGCACAGGCAGCCGATTATGCAACAACACTAAGAAATAAAGGCTTCCCTGAAAGCTATATTCCTTCATTAGTTGCATTACACGACAAATATCCTAACTGGATATTTGAGCCGTTAAAAACGAATATGGACTTTCAGTATGCTGTCAACAAGGAACGTTCACCTCACTCTAATCAGGTAATTGAAAAGCTTTCCTACACAGATTCATCTATGTTCTGCAGCTGTTCTTCATGCATGAAAAACGGCAGTTACATAATTCAGGAAAGACCAAATTGGATATCAGCATCCGAAAAGGCTGTTCAATATTATATGGATCCGCGTAACTTCCTGAATGAGCAGGGCATTTTCCAGTTTGAATCCACGCAGTACAACGGCACACAAACTCAGGCAGGTGTTGAGGCAATATTGGCAGGCACATGGATGCACAATGCTAAAATCAGCTACTCAAACACAGAGGGACAAACCGTTACAATGAGTTCAACTTACTCTGCCGCAATTATGGACGCAGCAAAAAACAGCGGTATGAGTGCTTATTATCTTGCATCAAAAATCAAGCAGGAGGTTGGTGCTTCCAAGCCTACAGCAGGTGGTGCAAGCGGAACAGTGTCACCTTTCCAGGGAATATTCAACTATTATAACATCTGTGCTTACACAGGTGCTATGGACGGTCTTGAGTGGGCTGCGGGCTACCTCAGAACAAACAAAGCAACGACTATGTATTCAGGCTATGATGAAAATACAAAAAAAGGCACAGGCACTGCTACCGCTCTTAAAGAAGCGCAGTATATGACAATCATATCCTTTAACGACAATAATTATTATAAAGTGAGACTTTATGATGAAAGTACCTTTAAAGCAGGGGCTGTAGGTTATGTTGCAAAGAATGATATCAGAACCTACTATACAGGCGGGCAGAAATCTCCCGGCTGGGGCAGACCATGGTATACCCCATATCTTTCAATCTATCATGGTGCACAGTATATTTTTGAAAATTTCAAAACACAGTACACAGGCTATCTTCAGAAATTCAATGTGAATCCTGCATCCGGATCAGCAATGCACACGCACGAGTATATGAGAAACGTTGCAGGTGCAGCATCAGAAGCACAACATACCTACACTGCATATAAAAACGCAGGCATTCTTTCACTTACAAATACTTTCTATATTCCTGTATACAACAATATGCCTATAGATACTCTGCCGGCTGTTACAGGTCTTAAGGCATCAAGCAACAGCACAAGCCAGATTGACTTAACCTGGAATGCAGTAAGTGATGCTACAGCCTACAGAGTAATGATTGACAGAAACGGTACTTATGAAACCTATGCTAACGTAAGTACAAACAAGCTTACTGTTACAGGTTTAAATGCAGGACAGATATATGGATTTAAGGTTATCGCCTGCTCAAATAAAAATGGTAATGTTATATGGGGCGAATCGTGGACAGAATGTTTATATGCACCTATGCTCGCTGCTGTAACAGGGCTCAGTACAACAGTTGTTTCGTCAAGTCAGCTTGACGTTAAATGGAATAAGCTGAATAATGTAACGGGCTATAAGGTTCAAATTAACAAAAATGGTACATTTGAAGACTATGCAACCGTATATACCAACAGTGTAAGCATTAAGGGTCTCAGTGGAGGTCAGGAATACTCTGTAAGGGTAATGGGCTTCAGAAACTATTACTCAAACACATACTTAGGTATCTCATGGTCAACCACATCAAACACAACAACGCTTAACTCAGTAACAGGACTTAAAGCTGTAAGCAGTGATTCAAGCAGCGTAAGTCTTGAATGGAACAAGGTAACAAACGCAACAGGCTACAGAGTGCTCATAAACAAAAACGGCACCGAAACATATAGCGATATTACAGACAATAAAATCAAAATTACCGGTCTGAGCGGCAATAACAGCTATACTGTAAAGGTTATCGCATTCAAAAAACATTCAGGTAAAACCTATTGGGGTACATGGTCAACGATTACTGTTCAGACAAGTATGTCAAACGTTACAGGAATCAAAGCACAAAACCAGACAACAAGTTCAGTTGAGTTCACATGGAATACTGTTGCAAACGCTACAGGCTATAAAGTGCAGTTTAACAAAGGCGGTACATTTGTTGATTATGCAACAACTGCTAACAATAAGGTAACCATCACAGGTCTCACACCCGGTCAGATCTGCACAATCAGAATAAAGCCTTATGTTAATAAAAACGGCACAACTATTCTTGGTAACAGCTGGACAGAATGCACAAATGCTGCAACACTTGAAACAATATCAAATCTTAAAGCATCCGGTGTTACAAACGGACAGATTACACTTACATGGAATGAGCCTGCATGTGTAACAGGCTACAGAGTTCAGATAAGCAAAGACGGTAATTTCGGTAATGATTTTAAAACAACATACACAAATAAAATCACATTAAGCGGCTTAGAAAATAACCAGACATATTCTATCAGAGTCCTCGGCTTCAGAAACTTTAACGGCAGCACCTACTGGAGCAAGGGCTGGGCTTATACAACTGCAGACGGCACACAGTTGAGCAACGTAACAGCACTTAAAGCACAGAACCAAACAACAAGCTCTGTTGAATTCACATGGAATACTGTTGCAAATGCTACAGGCTATAAAGTACAGTTTAACAAAGGCGGAACATTTGTTGATTATGCAACTACTGCTAACAATAAGGTAACCATTACAGGTCTTACTCCCGGTCAAATTTGCACTATAAGAGTTATTGCTTACCGTAACACTTCAAATACAACTATCCAAAGCAGTGCATGGACAGAATGTACAAACGCTGCAACACTCGAAACAGTAACAAACATTGTAGTTACAGATGCAGGCAGCGGACAGCTTGATTTGACATGGAAGCAACTCAGTGCCGTAACAGGTTACAGAGTTCAGATAAGCACAAACGGAAGCTATGGCAATGATTATTTCACCACATACACGAATAAAATCAGTCTGAAAAATTTAAATCTCGGTCAGAAATATTCAATCAGAATTCTCGGCTTCAGAAACTTTAACGGAAATACCTACTGGAGCAAGGGCTGGGCTTATACAACTGCAAGCACATCAACACTGCTTGCACCCGTAACAGAGCTTAAAGCTGTCAGCAATACAGCCGGGCAAATCGACCTTAGCTGGAGCAAAGACACAAGAGCAACAGGCTACAGAGTTCAGATTTACAGAAACGGCACTTACCAGAACTATGGAACGGTAGCTGACAACAAAATAAGTATTACAGGATTAAAATCAGGAGAAAGATACACATTCAAGGTGCTTTCCTTTGCCGATAAATCAGGTAATACTTATTGGACCAGAGAAAGTGCAGTCATCACTGCAGCAGCCAAATAAATTTGATAAACACATAAATAATCCCCGATACGATTAAATCGTATCGGGGATTTTACTATAATATATTAGCAATAAATATTATTTCATAGCTTTTGCAGCTTCAAATTCATCCTCAATTTCCTTTTCAGGTTTAGCTGTAACAAGTGATACAACAACGTTAACAACAAGACCTGTAACAAACGCAGGAAGAAGCTCATAAACATTAAGAATATCTGCAAGACCTGCAATCACATATTTCCAGAGAAATACCATTGCACCGCCCGCAATCATACCTGCAATTGCACCATACTTGTTTGAACGCTTCCAGAAAAGAGCAAGCAGCATAACAGGACCGAAAGCAGCACCAAAGCCCGCCCATGCAAAGGATACAATACCAAATACAGATGAGTTTGAATCCCATGCAATTACAACACCGATAACTGCAATTACAATAAGTACAACTCTTGCAACAACCATCTTCGCTTTTTCCGAAAGATCAAGCTTGAAAAGACCGCCAAGAATATTTTCTGATACTGATGATGATGCGGCAAGCAGCTGACTGTCTGATGTAGACATTGTGCAGGCAAGGATACCTGAAATGATAACACCTGCTACAAGAGCCAAACCAATACCATTTTGTGATAAAAGATTTGCTATCTGAATTACAATGGTTTCACTATCCTCAAGAGGAGCAAGAGCATTATTTGCTACCATTCCAAGACCTACGACGCCAATAAGAATACCGATGCTCATTGAAATTACAACCCATACAGTAGCAACTCTGCGTGAAAGCTTAATCTTATCAGGATTCTCAATAGCCATAAATCTGAGAAGAATATGCGGCATACCAAAATAGCCAAGTCCCCATGCCATAGTTGATACTATCTTTAGAGGACCATACGCATTTGAACCACCTGTTACGGTATCATGCAGATTGAACATTGACAGATAGCCCTTAAATGACTGAGCATTTGTCATTACAGCGTCCCAGCCGCCTGCCTGTGTGATACCGAATACAAGTACAACAACAAGTGCAATCGTCATAACAACTGACTGAATAAGGTCAGTTGTTGATGCAGCATTAAAACCGCCGAGTGAGGTATAGCCAACAATAATGATTGCTGATACAATCATTGCAATATGATAATCAACACCAAAAAGAGTACCAAACAGCTTACCGCACGCAGCAAAGCCTGATGCTGTATAAGGCACAAAGAATATTACAATAATTATTGCCGCAATTGCCATTAAAATATTTTTCTTTTCTCTATATCTGGTTGAGAAAAAATCGGGAATCGTAATTGCACCGATATTAGCCGAATAATTACGCAGTCTTTTCGCAACTATCAGCCAGTTGAAATATGTACCCACGCCAAGACCGATAGCAGTCCATCCTGCATCACATATACCTGTTACATAAGCAACACCCGGCAAGCCCATCAAAAGCCATGAGCTCATATCTGATGCCTCGGCACTCATAGCAGTTACGAGTGGACCGAGCTTTCTGCCGCCGAGATAAAAATCACCGACATTGTTCGTTCTTTTTGAATATATCGCACCAATAATCACCATCATTGCAAGATATACAACCATAACAATCATTATACAAATCTGTGCAGTTGTCATTCAAAAACCTCCATTCATTCATAAAAATAAAAGACATCGTATATTTATTCACAATACGATGTCTTATTTTAACATATTAAAGCGATAATGTAAAGATGTGATAATTATTTAACTTTCTTAAGTCTTATTACGTTCCAGCTCAAAGGCTTAAGCTGTGCTGTAAGGATATTACCATCCATTTCAGGTAAAGGATTAGTATGAGGCTTTACAAACGGATTCTCAATAGAATTTTCATCATTTTTATTATAACCGTCCATAGAGATGAATTCGAATGGCTGATATTCGTCAAAATCCATAAGGTTGACATCAAGCTCAGCACTGTCATCAAGTGACTTGTTGACACAGAATATTGTCATATTTTCATTTTCTTCATCAAAGGTTGCAATTGCTTCAAGATAAGGAACATCCGTAAAACGCTTTGTATCATGCTTGGGACAGCTTATAATCGGATTCAGTGCTGCTCCCCTGCCGAAATTGCTGAGATGCTCAAACGGATAGAAAATAGTCTGTTTGAAAATTCCGCCGCCTGTCTGTGTAAAAATCGGTGCAATAACATTAACAAGCTGAGCAAGGCACGCAATCTTAATTCTGTCGCAGTGGCGAAGAAGCGTGATAAGCATAGAGCCTACAACAAGTGCATCCTCAAAATTATAAATATCCTCAAGTCTCGGCGGAGCAACGGACCAACGCTCATATGGTGCATTATTTGAATGATACCACACATTCCATTCGTCAAAGGAAAGATTGATTGTTTTTTTTGAACGCTTTTTAGCCTTGATGTAATCACATACACAAAGCACTGTATGTATGAATTCCTCAAGCTCCAGCGTCTGAGCGAGGAAGGATTCTGTGTCGCCATCATGATTGCCGTAATACTGATGCAATGAAACATAATCAACAGAATCATAGGCAATATCAAGTGATTTTGCCTCCCATTCACCGAAGGTAGGCGAATTACGGCTTGAAGAGCCGCAAAGAACAGTCTCAATTGATCCATCCGTCCACTTCATCATCTTTGATGCTTCAAGTGCGACACGACCGTATTCCTCAGCAGTTTTTGCACCCATCTGCCATGCTCCGTCCATTTCGTTACCAAGACACCACAGCTTAATGTCCCATGGCTTATCATAACCATGGGATATTCTCAAATCAGACCAAGCTGAACCGCTTTTGTGATTGGTGTATTCAACAAGATTTCTTGCTTCCTCTGCACCGCGTGTGCCGAGGTTAACTGCCATCATACATTTGGTATTTGCTTTCTCACACCATTTCATAAATTCGTTTGTACCGAAATAATTAGGTTCAGTTGTTCCCCATGCAAGGTCAAGACGCTTTGGTCTGCTTTCAACAGGACCAACACCATCCTCCCAATTATATCCTGAAACAAAGTTGCCGCCAGGATATCTGACAATCGGCACATTAAGCTCCTTAACAAGCTCTATAACATCGCCTCTGAATCCATCCTCATCAGCAGTTTTATGTTCAGGCTCATAGATTCCGCCATAAACAGCCCTGCCCAAATGCTCAATAAATGAGCCATAAATTCTTTTATCAATCTCACCGATTTTAAATTCCTTGGCGAGCGTCATTTTTGCTTTCATATAAATTCTCCTGATTAACACTAAATTGTTTTACTATAAAGGCTTAAATACATCTGCCCCATGCTTGCATATCGGGCAAACAAAATCCTCAGGCAGCACATCACCCTCGTAAACATATCCGCACACTTCACATACATAACCCTTCTTCTCTACCTTCTCAGGTTTTGGCTTAATGTTATCAAAATAATACTGATAGGTTACTGATTTTTTATCCGAAAGCTTTTCAGCCTGCGTAACCTCAGAGATAAACAGTGTATGTGTGCCGCAGTCAATTGTATTGATAACCCTGCCTGAAATAAGAGTATTGGCAAAGCCTGAAAGGTATGCAATACCGTTTTCAGCTCTCGGAAGATTATCTCTGATTTTATCAGCATCTCTTCCGCTCTGAAAGCCATAGTGCTTAAACAGCTCAAACGGTGCATCCTCTGTCAGAATTGAGATATTAAATTCGCCTGTATTCACAATCATATCATGTGTGTAATTACTTTTATTAACAGTAATTGAGATAAGCATAGGATTTTCAGCAATCTGCTGTGCGGTATTAATAATACACCCGTTGTCTTTATTCCCTTCTTTTGCCGTAAGAACAAAAAGTCCGTATGTTAAATTAAATACTGCCGTTTTATCAATCATTCATATCACCTTTGTTTTTTTATTTACAATTATTATTCCAAAAGAAACAAGAATTAATGATAAAATTGTTTTTAATCCTGAATCGCCAAAGCTTTCAGACAAAAACAAAACCGAAAAAACACATCCGAATATCGGTGTCATAAAGCCGAAAACTGCAATTCTTGACACATCGTTATATTTAAGCAGAATACCCCAAAGAGTATATGCCGCTGCTGATAAAAAAGCAAGATACAAAAGCATCAGAATACCTTTTATGCTTATTAAAGATAGTCTGCCGCCGAAAAGCAAACCGCTGACTATCATAATAAATCCGCCTATTGCAAACTGATATCCGCTTAATACCACCGGATTTTCGTCTTTAGAAAACTGCTTAATCAGCACAGAGGATACAGCATAAGAAATAGCAGAAAAAAGGATAAAACCCTCACCTGCAAGTGTAATTGAACCCTGTGAGCCTGCCGAAATATTAACAATTACAACGCCTGCAAAGCCAATTGCACAGCCGATTATTTTTTGTATATTCAGCTTTTCCTGCTTAAAAATAAGACAGGAAAATAAAAGTGCAAAAAATGTGCTTGTACTGTTAATAATCGAGCCTCTTGTACCGCTGGTATTTGCAAGACCGATATAAAAAAACAGATATTGCAAAACCGTCTGAAACAACGACAGCAGACACACTTTAGGCAAGCTTTCTTTTTTGGGAACAAGAACCTTTTTTGATACAGCAC
This sequence comes from Eubacterium sp., assembly GCA_029059925.1. Classification (GTDB taxonomy): domain Bacteria; phylum Bacillota; class Clostridia; order Oscillospirales; family Acutalibacteraceae; genus Eubacterium_R. The sequence continues at coordinate 8,000 of JAIDVA010000392.1, forward strand.
TGCCGAAAATGATAACAAGCATGCCTGCAAACAAAAATCTTATGCCCGCAAAAAGGATCTGTGACATTGCATCATCAGACGCAATATCAAAAAGCTTATACCCTATTTTTATAAAGGGAAAAGCACTCCCCCACAGCATACAGCATACCATTGCCGCAAGTGCAGCTGCAAACGGCTTTTTCAGCATTGACTGTATTTTGTTATCATCACGCATTTTATTTAGTTGTTGAACCGAATCCGCCGTCTCTGATACCATCGGCATCATCATCAACAGTAATACCGAACTGCGTGAATATGCCCTGTGCAAAGCCGTCACCTGCTGCAACTGCTGCTATATGACCGTCATCGTGTGCATCACAGCTTATTTTAATCATTATATGACCTTCGTTTGACGAATTATAATAGTCTGAATCAATGATACCGACTGTGTTATCAAGCTGGCATCTATGCTTAAAACCAAGGCCTGAACGAGGATAAATGGAAAGCACCCAGCCCTCATCAATCTTAGAGCGTATACCTGTAGGTACAAGTGTTGATTTACCCTTTTCAAACACCACCTCATCAGGAGCATAAAAATCATAGCCGGCAGAGCCTGTTGTCGCTCTTTTAGGCAGCTTGATACTGTCATAAACAGCTTTAACATCCTTGGTATCAGGGAAATTTTTTAACCAATCCTTTTTGAACTGTTCAAAGGAAACCTTTTCAAATTCAGCAATTTTAAACATAGTATTCTCCTTGTAATCAAAATATTTACAAGGCTATATTAACACATAAAAATAAATAAAACAATCCCAAAACTGCCATTAAACAGCAGTATGTGATTGTTTTTTATACATAAATTATTTTATAAAATTATAATCCGAAACTTACACTCAATGCATGATTTACCTTGCCCATATCTCCATTATCAA
>JAIDVA010000393.1 GCA_029059925.1 Eubacterium sp.
ATCTTGTGGTTCTAAAATTTAATACTTTAGCGTGTGATTAGATTTTTTTGTTAAAACATTAGAAAAGCAACAAAAAAATCTTACAATTTGTAACTTTTTATTTTCCTGTTACTTCTAAACACAATATATTGATGTATATTTGCAATTTATCGAAATCATACACAATATACAGCTTTTGTGCTTTTTGCAATTATATTTCACATTTTTATATAGCCTTATAACTCAAAGACTTTTGAAAAGAACAAATGCAAAAAGAAAAACCTATGCTTTGTGCATAGGCTTTTACCAAAATATAAACTGTACTAAGTTATATATTATATTATTTAAAACTATTATATATGCTGTTAACTCTTTCCAATGATTTTGTAATTACAAAGTGAACCAAAAACGAATAATGCAGTTATTGCAACACCCAAAACAACAAATATAATAAATACACCATCAACAGCTCTTCCTACAGCATTTGCATATAGCTCAGGTGCAAGCTTCGGACTGCCGCCAACATCAAAAATCAAGCCTGCCAGACCGCTGAAAATCATGGATGCACCAAGTGCTGTAAAAGCAGGGTAAAGAGCCTTGGCAAAATCGCTCTTTCGTCTGAAAAGAATAAAAAGTAAAAATACAGCTACAGCTATCAGCAGCAACCCGATTGATGTATATTTGCCGTAATTTGAGTTAACATTTTCAATAAAACTTGCTGCACCCTGCATATTGGCCAATCCAAAGCAAGCATCATAAGCCTTAGCAGCGGAATCAGCAGTATTCTTTAACATCGTTTCATCGTATTCAATACTATTTCCATTGAAATATTCAAGACAAAGCTCTTTAAACTTAGCTGTCATATCCCAGCTGTAACCCCCATCATCATTGCCATTAAACAGGCTCTGAAGAGGATTTTTGTTTATCTGCTCATTTTCAATCACAATTTGAAACACTTGTGCCGGTATACCACTCTGAGCAGATAAAGCTTCAGTACAGGCTTTAAAATTATTTTCACATTCATCCTCAAATGATTTTGACAGCACAATATCATTCAGATATTTTTCATTGCAAAGTGTGTATTTAGCAATCTGTGCACCAAAAAACAAATTACCGCCGATTACGATTATAACAGCCAGTAAAACGGAAAGAGCTTCTCGCGCTTTTCTAAGTGACATAAAATGCTCCCTCCTATTCTGTTACCTTATGTCCGTCTGTCATTGTACAAACAACTGCTGATATACTGTCGGATATACCAACACCATCACTGCAATCTGCGTACAAAACAAGTGCCCTGCTGATTCCGTCACCCTGTTTTTTTACATCCAATACGGAATCACATACGTTGGTATCGGTTACTTCATATACAAAATCGCCGTAATAAATATTAACCTTTACAATATCGCCCTTATTGAGCTGTTTAATAAAATCAGAATCCGACTTATAGCACTGAGCAAAGGCAGCACCAACTTCGCCGATATATTTGCTGTCAGACATAATATTAAATCTGCCTATTGCATTAACAGAATTTGCATTATATATGAGTTCAAGCGATTTTCCATTAGCATCAATACTGCCGACAAGCATATTGTCAGAAAGCGGAATTATATCGCTTTTACTTACAGTATCACCTGACAAAATCTGTTTATCTGTTCTGAAAACCTCACTGTGCTCAAAATCAGAAGCATATGTCATATTTGATGTGAAAGGAAATTCATCTGAAAGAATATTCAGAACAACAAAAAACATACCTGCAGCAACAAATGCGATAACCAGCGGAATTACTATCGAATTCTTAAAAAACCGCTTTTCGTTATGACTCATTTTAATCAGCCTCTGTTAACGTCCTGCGCCTGCAGTGCATTTTGCATGAAATTGCTCTTTTTCTTCTTTGGCTTATACGCTGGCGGGTTTTTAAGCTTTTTGGTCAGCTTGTTATTTTTGCCTGTAATTTTGTTAATTTCATGCACAGGACCTGACATATAGTCTGACATATATTTATCTGCTGTTGCCATAAGCTTAGGATCGTTCTTCATTTCGCCCAGAATGGTTACGCCGATAATATCCTGTACCTCGTTTGTGCCGTCCTCATAAACCTCATTAAGCATTTTAAAAAGCTTTTTGCAGTCAGCATCCGAGCCGCTTGCTATAATATCAATCACCTTCTGAGAACCGTATTCAATAAAAAATGTCTCAGGCAAAAACTCACCATACTGCACAATATTGGCCTTGATAAACTCTTTCATTTCAGGGAAAAGTGTGCCGAAACGGTTTGCAAGAGAATCGGTATCATAGCTTACAATACCGCTTTTTGCCTTTGTTCTTGAAACAGCCTTAGGCATTTTGACTTTCTCAAGATCAACCTTTTTTCTTGCGTTGAATAATGACGAAATCTCATCCTCAATCTCATTTGCAAGTGATTTTGCATCACGCTCATTATAGCTTGCAGTATCAAAAAGGCTGCGTGAAAGCGTTTTGAACTCAGCATCATCAGAATTTTCATATGCACATTCAAATGCCATAATGCTGGTATTTGAATCATATACTATTCTGTATATACCTTTTTCTCCTGAGAAGGAAATGCAGCTTTCATCCTCGCCTGATTTTTTGAAGCCAAGCTCGGAATTCGTTTTGTCAAGCTGCTTTTCAACCAGTCTGAATACCTCATTAATTTCCATTTTACCACTCCTGTTTAAAATCAAGATTTTATACTTCAGTATATTTTATAAAAAATTTCGCTTTAAAACCATGGCACATCTGCCAATCTGAATTATTACACCATAAGTGTGAGGCGGCACAAGTCGCCGAACGCTATGATACAATGTTCTCCGAAACATAGAAATCTCGGATTTCGTTTATGTTTCGTGAGGTTATTATAGCATTAACGCTGTTATTTGTCACTAAGTTTTATTATATTTTGTAATTTTTAATTTGTTAATATATTTTTAAACATATTGATTATTGGGTTTTGTTGTGATAAAATATTATGATTAATTTTTGGGAGTAGGATAACCTATGAATAATAAATTGACACTCGGCATTATTTTCGGCGGCGTATCTTCAGAACATGATATCAGCTGTATATCAGCAAAGGGAATTATATCCAACCTTGACTACAGCAAATATAATGTTGTGCTTATCGGTATTACAAAGGACGGACGCTGGTTTATTTATAACGATGATATTAACCTCCTGCCTGAGGATAAATGGATATATTCAAAGAAGCTTGTACCTGCATTCATCTCACCTGACACAGCAGTTCACGGAATCATCACATCAAAGGGTGAGGTAATCAGACTTGACGTTGTATTCCCTGTTCTTCACGGCAAAAACGGTGAGGATGGAACAATTCAGGGGCTTTTACAGCTTGCACAAATTCCGTTTGTCGGCTGTGATGCTACCTCATCCGGAGTTTGCATGGATAAAGCCGTTGCAAACGCTGCAGCAGATGCTGCTGATATTGCACAGGCAAAATGGTGTGCAGTTACACAATTTGATTATAACGAAAACCCGGATGCTCAGCTTGATCACGCGATTGAAAAGCTTGGTTTCCCTATCTTTGTTAAGCCGGCAAATGCAGGCTCGTCAGTCGGTATATCGAAGGCTCACAATAAGGAAGAGCTTACAAAGGCTATGGAAGTTGCCTTTAAAGAGGATAAAAAAGCAGTACTCGAGGAGTTCATTGACGGTCATGAGGTTGAATGTGCCGTAATGGGTAATAATACACCTGTTGCTGCAGAGGTTGGCGAAATCGTTGCCGCAGCGGAATTCTATGATTTTGATGCAAAATACAATAATCCGCAGTCCCAGCTTCACATCCCGGCAAGTATCCCGGAGGATAAGAGAAATGAGGTTAAGGCTCAGGCAATCCGAGCATACAAGGCACTCGGCTGTGAAGGGATGTCAAGAGTCGACTTTTTTGTAACAAAGGATGACGGAAGAGTTCTGCTTAATGAAATCAACACAATCCCCGGTCAGACACCTATCAGTATGTACCCTAAGCTTTTTGAAGCAGTTGGTGTGTCATATAAGGAGCTTATCGACAGGCTCATTAATCTCGCTCTTGAAAGAGGGGGAAAAATCTGATGGATAAAAGACCTATTGGTATTTTTGACTCAGGACTCGGCGGACTGTCAGCAGTCAGGGCTGCACTTAAATATCTGCCGAATGAGGATATCATTTATTTTGGCGATACGGGCAGAGTTCCCTATGGAACACGCAGTGAAAAAATAATTACACAGTATGCAAACGAGGATATTGCTTTTCTTGAAAAGTTCGGCTGCAAGCTTATAATGGCCGCGTGCGGAACAGTATCTTCTGTTGCAAGGGATGCAATTTCCAAGGTTAAGGAACCATTTGTCGGTGTAGTTGAGCCTGCTGCAAAAGCTGCTGTAAAAGCTACAAAAAACGGCAAAATCGGGGTTATGGGCACAAGTGCAACAATCAACAGCGGTGCATTTACAAAAACAATAAACCGCATTAACCCTGACATTGAAGTAAGCGGAGTATCTTGCCCGCTGCTTGTTCCGCTCGTTGAAAACAATTGGATTGATGAAGATAATCAAATCGCACTTGAAATGATACGTCGATATATCAAGCCGCTTATGGATAACGGGGTTGACACAATCATCCTCGGCTGTACACATTTCCCGCACCTTGCTCCTGTTATTGCAAGGATTGCCGGAGATGATGTGACGCTTATTGACACAGGCTATGAAGCAGTAATGCAGGCTAAGACAATCCTTGATGAAAACAATCTTTCAAATGACAAAACACATCAGGGTAAGGCTGAATATTACATAACTGATGAGACACAGAATTTTTCACAAATAGCCAATACTTTATTAGGAACGGATATTTCAGACTGTGCAAGCTTCATTGATTTAAATATCTTTGAGCACGGACTGAATGAATAAACAATATTATGAACATACTTTTAGAAATAATCGGCTCTCAGCAGATTGACAATCAGAAAGATAAAATGGAGCTTACAACCGTAGGCACATTTGAAGAAAACGAAGATATATACATAATCAATTATTCAGAGGAGCAGGAACCGCCGATTCAACCGGTTAATGTGTGTATTAAAATAAACAAGAATGAAAAAGCTGTTGAAATGACGCGCACAGGTGCATATAATTCCTGCCTGATTATCGAAAAATCGAAACGTAATCTTTGCAGCTACGGCACAGAATACGGCGATATATTAATGGGAATATCAGGCCATCATATTGATTGTGACTATAATAACGAGACGGGTAAATTCAATTTTGAGTATGATATTGATATAAATGGTGCACTTGCCTCACGAAATAAAGTGAAAATAAACTTTAGAAAAAATCAGGAGTAAATAAACAGATGTCAAAAATAGTAAAAGAAACCGAGAATACCTTAAAACAACTGCTGATTGATGCTGTTAACAGTGCTATCAGTGCAGGCGAACTGCCACAGGAGGAAATACCTCAGTTTATCGTTGAGATACCTGCAAACAAAGCAAATGGTGACTATTCATCAAACATTGCAATGGCAGGAGCAAGAGCATTCAAAAAAGCTCCGAGAATGATTGCACAAAGCATCATTGACCATATAGATTTAAGTGATACTCTTTTTGAAAGAGCAGAAATTGCAGGACCGGGATTTTTAAATTTCTTCCTTTCGCAGACATATTACAGTGAAATTATCAAGGACGTATTCAGCTGCGGCGAGGATTATGGTAAATCAGATTTCGGCAAGGGCAAAAAGGTACTTGTTGAATTTGTATCAGCTAACCCTACAGGTCCTATGCACATCGGCAATGCAAGAGGCGGTGCAATCGGAGATTGCCTTGCAAGCGTGCTTGACTGGGCAGGCTACAACGTTAACCGTGAATTTTATGTAAACGATGCAGGTAATCAGATTGAAAAATTTGCAACCTCACTTGAGGTAAGATATCTGCAGCATTTCAAGGATGATATTGAAATGCCTGAGGATGCATACCACGGAGCAGATATAACAGATCACGCTGAGAATTTCATAAAAGAATTCGGTGACAAATATGTTGATGCCGAATCTGCAGAAAGAAGAAAAGCACTCGTTGACTTTGCACTCCCGCAGAACATTGCAGGTCTTGAGAGAGATTTAGGCAGATACAGAATCACATATGATAAATGGTTCAAAGAGTCAACACTTCATAATGACGGCTCTGTTGAAAAAATTATTGATGAACTCAAAGCAAAAGGTGTAACCTATGAGCAGGACGGTGCTTTATGGTTCAAGGCATCAGAATTCGGCAATGATAAAGATATCGTTCTTATCCGTGCAAACGGTCTGCCGACATATATTGTTCCTGATATCGCATATCATTATAACAAGCTGGTTACACGCGGATATGACAAAGCAATTGATGTTCTTGGTGCCGATCACCACGGCTATGTTCCGAGAATGAAAGCAGCTCTAACTGCGCTCGGACTGGATGCAGGCAGACTCGACTGTGTAATTATGCAGATGGTAAGACTTGTACGTGAGGGCGAAACAATCAAGCTTTCAAAGCGTTCAGGCAAGGCAATCACACTCAACACACTTATTGACGAGGTTCCGCTCGATGCAGCAAGATTTTTCTTCAATCTGCGTGAGCCTAACTCTCATTTTGATTTCGATCTTGAGCTTGCTGCAAAGGAATCAAGCGAAAATCCTGTATATTATGTTCAGTATGCACACGCACGTATTTGCTCCATTCTGAAAAAGGCAAATGAACAGGGCGTTGAGCTGAGAACCCCAACAGACGATGAACTGCTTATGCTTTGCAGCGATGAGGAAAAGGAGCTTATCCGTCATCTTTCGTCTCTCACAGGCGAAATCATTGCAGCTGCAAAAGCATATGATCCGGCAAAGATTACACACTACGTTGTTGAGCTGGCAACTCTTTTCCACAAATTCTATAATGCACAAAGAGTAATGTGTGATGACGAGGGTTTAATGCAGGCAAGACTTTACCTATGCCGTGCAGTAAAAGATACAATCAAAAACATATTAACTATGCTTAAAATTACCACTCCAGAGGTAATGTAAGGAAGGAAAATAATGTCACAAATTAAGAGTAAGGTACTTCATAAGGTCGGAAACAGACTGTTCAAGTACATCTACAAAAGCCCAAAAAAGAATATGCTCAAGCTCGTAAAAATAGGCAAAGCTGTTGCAGGTAAAATGTATCCTGAAAGCACCTTTACCAAGCCTATCGAAATCATTTCGGACGAGAGCAATATATGGCATCAATACCTGTTCCGCGGTATTGATGAGGTTGATGCTGACTTTTTGCAAAAGGCAGTGCTCACTTTCGGTATTGACTTGGGTCTGATCGGCACATCAACGCTCAGAAAACGACGTGATGAAGAGCATTGCAACATTCCCTGGGTTGTACTTATGGATCCCACCTCTGCCTGCAATATGAAATGCAAGGGCTGCTGGTCGGCTGAATATGGTCATAATTCAAACCTTACACTTGATGAAATGCGAAGAATTGTAAGCGAAAGCAAAGCACTTGGCACACATTTCTTCATGTACACAGGCGGCGAGCCGCTTATCAGAAAAAAAGACATTTTAACTATAGCCAGAGAAAACAATGATTGTCTTTTCCTTGCTTACACAAACGGAACACTTGTTGATGATAAATTCTGTGAGGATATGAAGGCATGCGGCAACCTTGCAC
>JAIDVA010000394.1 GCA_029059925.1 Eubacterium sp.
TTATTATATAGGTGATAATAAATCTGGAGGACTTAGTATGAGTATCGCATACAAAAGAATTTTGTTAAAATTAAGCGGTGAGGTGCTTGCCGGTGAAAAGGGCAGTGGAATTGATACCCCAACTGTTATTAGAATTTGTGAATCAGTAAAAAAGGTTGCAGATATGGGTGTTGAGGTCGGCATTGTTGTCGGCGGCGGTAACTTCTGGCGCGGCAGAACAAGCGAGCATATGGACAGAACAAGAGCTGACCATATCGGTATGCTTGCAACAGCAATGAATTCACTTGCACTTTGTGATGCTTTTGAACAGCTTGGTGCTGACGTAAGAGTTCAGACCGCTATCGAAATGCGTCAGATTGCTGAACCGTATATCCGTAATAAGGCTATCCGTCATTTTGAAAAGGGCAGAATTGTTATTTTCGGCTGCGGAACAGGCTCACCATTTTTCTCAACCGATACTGCTGCTGCGCTCAGAGCAGTTGAAATCAATGCAGATGTTCTTCTCAAAGCAACAAATGTAGACGGCGTTTATGATAAAGACCCTAACAAATTTGACGATGCTGTTAAATTTGACGAGGTTGAATTCAGAGAGGTGCTTGCACGTGATATCAAGGTTATGGATTCAACCGCTTTCTCACTCTGCAAGGATAATGATTTGTCAATTCTTGTATTTGATTTGACAGATTCTGAAAATGTTGTAAGAGCAGTTCAGGGCGAAACAATCGGAACATTGGTAAGAAATTAACAGATATATTCATATAAGAGAGGTACTATTTATGGAATCAGTTTACGCAAAAACAAAAGAAAAAATGGAAAAATGTCTCACCTCACTTGAGAGAGATTTTTCTTCAATCAGAGCAGGCAGAGCAAACCCTGCAATTCTTGATAAGGTAATGGTTGACTATTATGGTGTTCCTACACCTGTTAATCAGATGGCTGCTATCAGTGTTCCTGAGGCAAGACTCCTTGTTGTTCAGCCATGGGATGCCTCAACTCTTAAAGATATAGAAAAAGCAATCAACACATCAGATATCGGCATCAATCCGCAGAATGACGGTAAGGTTATCAGACTTTCCTTCCCTCAGCTTACAGAAGAGCATCGTAAGAATTTACAGAAGGATATTTCAAAGCGCGGCGAGGAGGCTAAGGTAGCTATCCGTAATGTTCGCCGTGATTCAATGGATGATATCAAAAAGCTTAAAAAGGATAACGAAATTACCGAGGATCAGCAGAAGGACGGCGAAAAGAAGCTTCAGGATATTACGGATGATTATATCAAGCAGTCTGAAGCTATTACTAAGAAGAAAGAAGAAGAAATTCTCTCTCTTTAATTGATACTTAATATCCGGGGCGACTTTATCGGTCGCCCTATAACTGTATTTTAAGGAGGTGCTGAATTTGGCACTGTTCGGTAAAAAAAATAATACGGATTATGAATTTTCTGTTTTGCCAAAGCATATAGGAATTATAATGGACGGTAACGGCAGATGGGCAAAAAAACGTGCTCTTCCCCGTTCGGCAGGTCATAAGGCGGGTGCTAATGTCTTTCGTACAATCAGTAAAGAATGCGAAAGACTTGGCATTGAATATGTAACCTTTTATGCCTTTTCAACCGAGAATTGGAAAAGACCCAAGGAAGAGGTTGACGCTCTTATGAGCCTGTTTATGGATTATCTTCTTGAGGCTAAGAGTGATATGGCAATGGCAGGCAACAGCAAAATTAAGTTTATCGGCGAACGTGAAGGTATTTCTCGGGAATTGCTTGACCTTATGGATGAGGCTGAGCAGGAAACTGCTGCACATACCGGCACAACCGTTTACCTTGCTATCAATTACGGCGGCAGACAGGAAATTGTGTCGGCAGTAAATAAGCTGATAGCTGAGGGCAAAACGAATATAACAGAGAACGACATTTCAAAGAATATGTATACTGTTCCTGAATGTGATTTGATTATCAGACCAAGCGGTGAAGAGCGTCTTTCAAACTTCCTGCTGTGGCAGGCTGCTTACAGTGAATTCTGGTACAGTGATGTGCTGTGGCCCGATTTTAAGATTGATGATTTGCATTCGGCACTTCGTGAATATGAGAAGAGAAATCGTCGTTTCGGAGGATAACGGAATATGAAACAAAGAGTTATTACAGCAGTATGTCTGCTGGCTGTGCTTGCACTTGTTGTGTGGCAGATTAAAACACCTGCACTTGTTATTGTTATTGCATTTCTTTCAGCAGTCGCAAGCGGTGAAATCATGCGATGTGCCAATGTGCAGAATAAATTTATCAAAATTGTCGGCATTGTTTTTTCAGCCTGCACACCGTTTTTTGCAAATGCAAAGGCAATGATGCCGTTAATAGATGAAAGTGTATGGGGCAATATTATCGGCACAGTGCCGAATGTTGTTTTTATAATTGCACTTTGTCTTGTAATGCTGCTTGCAATGCTTAAGGGCTATGCCTACACTACATTTGAGGATGTTGCAGTCAGTGTATTTGCAAGCGTTGCTGTTCCGTTTGGTTTCAGCATCTTTATCAGACTCAGAGATATGTTTGACAATATGCAGCTTGGTGTTTATCTTATTTTTTATGCTCTTATCTGTGCTCTTGCTACAGATACAGGTGCCCAGCTTACAGGTATGGCATTCGGCAAGCATAAAATGGCACCGAATATTTCACCTAAAAAAACAATCGAAGGTGCAATCGGCGGTATTATTGTAAGTATGATTTTCAATGCTGTTGCACTTGTCATTTACAATAAGGTTGCAATGGTACCGCTTGAAAGAGAAATGGCAACAGTTCTGCTTGTATGCTGCATTCCTGTATCCTTTATGGGTATGATGGGTGACCTTTCTGCGTCCGTGCTTAAACGTAATTTCGATGTTAAGGATTTCGGCAAAATATTCCCCGGTCATGGTGGTGTAATGGACAGACTGGATTCATCGCTGTTTACTCTCCCTTGTACATATGCAATTGCTCTTATAACACAAAATATTTTATAATTTTAAGGTAATACTATGAAAAATATTTCACTTTTAGGTTCAACGGGCTCAATCGGCACACAAAGCCTTGATGTTTGCCGTATGCATGGCTATAATGTCAAGTGTCTTACTGCAAACTCAAGAGTTGACATGATTGAAAATCAGGTCAGAGAATTTAAGCCTGAGCTTGTTTGCATGATGAATGAAGCTTCTGCAAAGGAGCTTAAGGACAAAATTAAGGATACAAATACTAAGGTAGTATGTGGTATGGAGGGACTTATCGAATGTGCTGTATATGATGGTGCAGATACTGTCCTGAATTCCGTTGTCGGTATGGTTGGTCTTCAGCCGACACTCGAGGCAATCAAGGCTAAAAAAACAATTGCCCTTGCTAATAAAGAAACACTTGTTGCCGGCGGTCACCTTGTTACAAATCTTGCCAAGGAAAATGGTGTGGATATCCTCCCTGTTGACAGTGAGCATTCTGCAATCTTTCAGTCCATGCAGGGTATGCCCAGCAAAAAAGCAATTAAGAAAATCATTCTTACTGCATCGGGCGGACCTTTCTTCGGCAAAAAGCTCAGTGATTTGGAAGACGTTACAGCAGCAGATGCCCTCAAGCATCCTAACTGGGATATGGGTGCAAAAATAACCATCGACTCTGCTACAATGATGAATAAGGGTTTGGAGTTTATCGAGGCTAAGTGGCTTTTTGATATGCCAAACGAAGATATTGAGATTGTTGTTCACAGAGAATCCGTGGTTCATTCGGCAATTGTTTATCAGGATAATTCAATGATTGCCCAGCTTGGTGTGCCTGATATGCGAATTCCGATTCAGTACGCTTTGACTTACCCTGCACGTGAACCGAGCCCTGTTAAGGAATTATCACTTGCAGATTATGGCAGGCTTACTTTCTTTGAGCCTGATTATGAAACCTTTAAATGTATTGATGTCTGCAGAAATGCAATTGAAATGGGCGGTCTTCATCCGGCAGCTGCAAACGGTGCAAATGAAGAAAGTGTAAGATTGTTCCTAAATGGTAAAATTAAATTTACCGATATTGCATATCTTAATAACGAGGCAATGCTTAATGCCTCAGACAAAAAAGATTTTACGCTTGCGGATGTTCTTGAAACTGACAGAATAGCCCGTGAGTATGTTATTGAGGCGGTTAAGTGAGTATCAGTTCTATTTGGAATACAGTTTATCCTGTATTGATTGCAATTTTATTTTTTGAACTTATTATTATCATTCACGAGGGCGGTCATTATTTTGCTGCCAGACTGATGAAAATAAAGGTCAATGAATTTTCAATCGGTATGGGTCCTAAAGTTTTTCAGTTCACGAAGGGTGAAACAAAATATACTCTGCGCTGGATTCTCTTCGGCGGCTATTGCGCAATGGAGGGTGAGGACTCCGACAGTGACGACAAAAATGCTTTTATCAATAAAAAGGTATGGCAAAGGATTTTTGTTGTGGTTGCAGGTGCAGTTATGAATTTAATCCTCGGACTCGTGATTGTTCTTATCATCACCTGTTCTCAGAGCCTTGTCGGTACAACGCAGGTTGCTAAATTTGATGATACTGCTGTTTCAGCACAAAGCGGTTTGCAGGTCGGTGATACCATCAAAAGTATTGACGGTATGCGCGTTTATACTACAAATGATGTGCAGACAGGGCTTTCAAGAAGTGCCGACAGCACCATTGATATGGTTGTTAACCGCAATGGTAAGGACGTTAACCTTCAGGTTGAATTTGAAATGGATGAATATGAGGGAATACAGTATATTAAAATGGATTTCTGGCTGAAGGGCGTTGAAAAGACTTTCGGCAATGTGATTACCCAAACCTTTAAGGAATCTGTATCCTATGCAAGAATGGTATTTTTATCCGTTCACGATTTGCTGGTCGGCAGATATGGCTTGTCTGATTTGAGCGGTCCTGTAGGCGCAGTGTCCGTTGTGTCAAGTGCAGTCAAAACCTCGGTTTACTCCATGCTTAAGATTATGGCATTGCTTACAATTAACGTTGGACTTTTCAATTTGTTCCCGATTCCCGCTCTTGACGGCTGGAGATTGTTTGTGCTGATTGCCGAAGGCATTACAAGAAAAAAACTGCCTTCAAAAGCAGAGTATATAATAAATGCTGTCGGTTTGGTATTACTCCTAGGAGTTATGTGCCTTGTAACCTTCAGTGATATAACAAGATTGTTTTAAATGTAAATTATGTATCATAATGAGAGATGTGAATCCATTTGCCTTTGACAGGGGAATAACATCTCTCCTGATTCTATTTTAAAGGCGATGTGAAATATGGAAAGAAGAAAAAGCAGGAAAATAAAGCTTGGTAATACCAATATCGGCGGTGACAGTGATATCCTTGTTCAGAGTATGCTCAATATCCCTGCAAGTGATATTGATGGCTCAGTTGCACAGGCAAAGGAGCTTGCAGCAGCAGGCTGTCAGGTTATTCGCTTTGCAATTCCGAATGAAGATGCACTTGCACTTGTTGAGCCAATTAAAAATGCGGTTGATGTTCCGCTTGTAGCAGATATACATTTTGACTACAGACTTGCACTCGGTGCAGTTGAAAGAGGTATTGATAAAATAAGAATCAATCCCGGTAATATCGGTGATGATTCCCGTGTTAAAGCAGTTGCAGATGCCTGCAAAGCCAATAATATTCCTATCAGAATCGGTGTTAATTCAGGCTCTCTTGAAAAGGAAATACTTGCAAAATACGGCTCACCAACACCGCAGGCTATGGTTGAGTCTGCGCTGTATCACGCAAGACTGCTTGAAAAATTTGATTTTGAGGATATTGTTATTTCAATCAAATCATCAAATGTTGAAACCATGATTAATGCATATGAGCTTGCTGCCGAGCAGTGTGATTATCCGCTTCATCTCGGTGTAACAGAGGCAGGCACAGAGCGAATGGGCATTATTAAATCTGCTGTCGGTATCGGATCATTGCTGACCCGCGGCATAGGCGATACTATCCGTGTCAGTCTTACCGATGCACCTGTAAAAGAGGTTTTTGCCGCATTTGATATTTTGAAAGCAATCGGACTTAAGAATGACAGTCCGTATCTGATTTCCTGCCCGACCTGCGGCAGAACAAAGATTGACCTTGTATCACTTGCAAAGCAGGTTGAGGAAAAGCTCAGAGACTGCAAAAAGCCGATTAAGGTTGCAGTTATGGGCTGTATTGTTAACGGACCCGGTGAAGCAAAAGAGGCAGATATCGGTATTGCAGGCGGTGACGGCAATGGTCTTATCTTCAAAAAAGGTGAGATATTGCGCAAGGTTGATGAAAAAGATTTGCTTGAAGAATTAATGAAAGAAATTGAGAAATTGTGATGAATAGATTTTCAGATTATTTTTCAAATTACATAGATAACGATATTCTCTCGATTATCGGCAATGGTGAAATTAAGTCGTTTACCATTTCACGTGAAAGAAGAATGCTTACAATCGGACTTTATCTTGACCGATTTCTGAGCTTTTCAGATATTTCAAGAGCCGAAAAGGCGATTGAAAAAGCAATGGATTTACATAAAACAGTTATTAATCCTGTGTTCCCAAAGGCTGATTTTTCACTTTCCGATATTGAGAGAATACTTGAATATGTCAAGCGTGACACGCCTGCAGCCAATGGATTTTTTGATGGTGCTGAGGCAGAGCTTGAGGATAATACGCTGACAATATTTCTAAAAAAAGGCGGTAAAGAGGTGCTTGAATCACAGCGTGTTGACAGTGCTGTATCAAGCCTGCTTTCACGTCTTTTTAATGTTGATTATGATATCAGCTTTTTAGAGGTACAAGCCTTTGATATAGAAAAGGCTGTTAAGGAAGCTGTTGAGAAAAAGCAAAAGGAAGAGGAGCATCGCATAGAAGAGGCACAGAAAAATATTGTGCATGAGCCTTGGGGTGACCTTCCGCTTTATAAAGACACGGTAAAAAATATATTTGGTAAAAATCTGCGTGAGGCTCCTACACCTATAAAGGATATTTCAACCGATGATGGTTATATCACTGTCTGGGGTGATGTTATCAAATCTGAAGTGAGGGACACGAAACGCGGAACAAGCCGAATCTTTAATTTTGATATTACAGATTATACTTCCTCAATTACTGTTAAAATGTTTGAGGACAAGCATATCATTGACCCTTTGATTGAAAAACTTGGTTCGTGTGGCACTGTTGTTATTAATGGTGCCTATCAGTTTGACACATTTTCAAATCAATATGTTCTGCGTCCGTTTTCAATATCAAGTGTTGTTAAAATGGAAAAAATGGATGATGCTGAGGAAAAACGTGTTGAGCTTCACCTGCATACCTCACTTAGTGAAATGGATGGTATTACTGCACCAAAAGTGCTTGTTAACCGCGCAATCAAGTGGGGACACAAGGCTATTGCTGTAACAGACCATGGTGTTGTCCAGGCTTTGCCCGAGGCCTATAATGCCGCAAAGGGCAAGATTAAGCTTATCCTTGGTATGGAGGGTTATCTGGTTGATGACGAAAAATATCCTGACTTTATGAATATGAAATTAAAGCAGTTTAAGCGTCATCATATCATATTGCTTGTTAAGGAGGATACCTCTCTTGACGAGTCAATACCTAAAGAGGAGCGTAAGTACGGCAGGAAGAATCTGTACGAGCTTATCTCTTCTTCTAATATTAAAACCTACAAATCACGTCCGTTAATTCCTAAAAGTATGCTTGCCGGGAAGCGTGACGGACTTATTGTCGGCTCTGCCTGTGAGCAGGGTGAACTGTATCAGGCAATCATACATGAAGAGCCTGACGAAAGGCTTGAGGAAATTGCCTCATTTTATGATTATCTCGAGATTCAGCCCAACGGCAATAATGCGTTTATGATTCGCTCAACGAGAGATATTTATGAAAAAATACAGTCGGAAAACGACCTTATCAATATAAATAAAAAAATAATTGCCCTTGCAGATAAGCTTGGCAAGCTGGTGGTTGCGACGGGTGACGTCCATTTTCTTGATGAAAAGGATGCCCGTTTCAGAGCAATCATTATGGCATCTAAGGGCTTTGATGATGCTGACCAGCAGGCACCGCTTTACTTTAAAACTACTGATGAAATGCTTGCTGATTTTGCATGGGCAGGGGATAGAGCAAAGGAATTTGTAATCGATAATCCAAATAAAATTGCAGATTCTGTTATGGATAATATTCCTCCAATTCCGCCGGGCACATTCCAGCCGCATATTGATGGAGCTAATGAAGAGCTTACTGAAAAATGCTGGTCAATGGCGAAGGATCTTTATGGTGACCCTGTTCCTGAATATGTTGCACAGCGACTCCAGCGTGAGCTTGATTCCATTATAGGTCACGGCTTTGGTGTGCTTTATGTTATTGCGAAGCGTCTGGTTGAGGAAAGTGAGCGCAACGGCTATCTTGTTGGTTCAAGAGGCTCTGTCGGTTCTTCTCTTGCTGCACATTTCGGCGGTATTTCCGAGGTTAATCCGCTTGCACCCCATTACTATTGCAAAAAATGCAAGCACAGCGAATTCTTCCTTCATGGTGAATACGGCTCAGGCTTTGACTTGCCGTCTAAGGATTGCCCGAACTGCGGTACTCCTATGAAAAAGGACGGTCACGAAATTCCGTTTGAAACCTTCCTCGGCTTTGACGGTGATAAGGAGCCTGATATCGACCTTAATTTCTCAGGTGAATATCAGTCACGCTCACACAGATATACAGAGGAATTATTTGGTAAAGAATATGTGTTCAAGGCAGGTACAATGGCAACTGTTGCTGATAAAACAGCTTATGGTTATGTTATGAAATACCTTGATGAGCGCGGACTTTTAGCCACTACGCCTAAGGCTGAAATTGACAGATTGTCTGTCGGCTGTACAGGTATTAAACGAACAACGGGCCAGCATCCGGGTGGAATGGTTGTTGTGCCTGATAAATATACTGTTGAGGATTTCACGCCGATTCAGTATCCGTCAAATGATGAAAAGAAGGGTACATACACAACCCATTTTGACTTTAAAAACTCACTTCACGACACGCTTTTAAAACTTGACGAGCTTGGACACGATAATCCTACACTCTATAAGTACCTCGAGGACTCAACAGGCAAGCCTGTTATGGAGGTTGACCTGTCAGATCCAAAGCTTTATCAGCTTATAACCTCTACAGAGCCAATCGGTGTATCGCCTGAGGATATTGACTGTGTAACAGGTACACTGGCAATTCCCGAAATGGGCACACCTTTTGTTATCGGAATGCTTACCGAGGCTCAGCCGAAAACCTTTGCCGATTTGCTGCAGATTTCCGGTCTGTCACACGGTACGGATGTATGGCTTGGCAATGCACAGGAGCTTATTCAGAAGGGTACCTGTACAATTTCCGATGTAATCGGATGTCGTGATGATATTATGACTCATCTTATCCACGTCGCCGAGGATTATGAGCGAAGAACAGGTAAGGAATCACCGCTCAGTAAAAAGGATTGCTTTAAGATTATGGAGTATACACGTAAGGGTAAAGCACCTAAGGAGCTGCCGCCTTATGAAGAAGCAATGAAAACAATTGGTGTTGAGCAGTGGTACATTGATTCCTGCTATAAGATAAAATACATGTTCCCTAAGGCACATGCTGCTGCCTATGTTATTGCAGCACTTCGCCTTGCGTGGTATAAAATATATCATCCGATTCATTTTTATTCAGCCTATTTCACAGTTCGCGGCGGTGCGATTGATGCCGTTGCCGCAGTTGAGGGCAAGGCTGCAGTAAAAAGAAAGATGGAGGAAATCAAGCTTAAGGGCAATGATAAAACAGCTAAGGACGAAAGTACATATGTTGTTTTGCAGATTGTTATTGAAATGCTTGCAAGAGGTATTGAATTCCTTCCTGTTGATATTTATAAATCAGATGCAAGAATTTATATGATAGAGGATGGCAAAATCCGTCTGCCGTTTGGTGCGATTGATGGTATTGGCGAAAATGCTGCAAAGGCAATTGCCCAAGCAAAGAACGACGGCAACGGCGACTTTATCTCTTATGATGATTTAATGGCTCGTGCCGGAATCGGCAGGAGTGTCATTGATTCGCTAAAGGAGGCAGGCGCTCTTGGCGATATGCCGGAGTCTAATCAAATCTCATTGTTTTAAATTATTGTTTATTTAAATTATGTATTTTTCCGTTATGCTGCGTTACTGGTAAAATTTTGCTCGGTCACATATCC
>JAIDVA010000395.1 GCA_029059925.1 Eubacterium sp.
CATACCGTATCCCATGGCATCTCCCGAATGACCGTAAACAACAATTTCACCGCCGTTCATCGTGTTGCCGACTGCATCCTGACAATTGCCGTAAACAACAACTCTGCCGCCGTTAAGATAGCAAGCCATATCATTGCCGGGTGTGCCATACACCTCGATAGTTTTACCCTCATCAAGTGCACAGCCGATATAACGCTGACCGTTAACATCCTTAACCGTCACCTTGTTTTTTAATTCAAGCTCAGCTTTAATTAAATCGTTTACCTGCTCATAGCGTGTCAAGCCTGCTTCAATAACCATATCTTAACTCCTCCTATTCACCTGCATGCTTAATTCCGAGTATTTCAAGCTCTTTTTCGCTTAAACCAATACCCCTGAGCATCAGTCTGTTGCCTCTTAACGAGTCGATAGAGTTAATGCCCATACCACCCATAATTTCTTTAATCTCGTGATTCCATGCATTAATCAGATTGATTACTCTCTTATGAGCAATTTCAGGATTCAGACGTTTGGTAAGCTCAGGACGCTGCGTAGCAATACCCCAGTTGCATTTGCCTGTATTACAGGTCTGACACATATGACAGCCCATAGCAATAAGCGGTGCTGACGCAACATAGCAGGCATCCGCACCAAGCGCTATAGCCTTTACAATGTCAGATGAGCAACGGAACGAACCTGCTGCAATCAGTGATACAGTTGAACGTATACCCTCATCACGGAGTCTCTGATCAGCAGCAGCGAGTGCAAGCTCAATCGGAATGCCGACATTATCACGAATTCTGGTAGGTGCAGCACCTGTTCCTCCTCTAAAACCGTCAATAACAACGATATCCGCACCTGCACGTGCAACGCCTGAGGCAATAGCGGCAATATTATGTACTGCGGCGATTTTTACAGATACAGGCTTTTTACCGTCAGTTGCCTGCTTAAGCGACCATATAAGCTGACGTAAATCCTCGATAGAATAAATATCGTGATGAGGTGCAGGAGAAATAGCATCAGAGCCCTCAGGAATCATACGTGCGTTTGATACCTCTACATTAACCTTTTCACCCGGCAGATGGCCGCCGATACCCGGCTTTGCACCCTGACCGATTTTTATTTCTACAAATTTTGAATGATTAAGATAATCCTTATGAACACCAAATCTGCCTGAAGCAACCTGAACAACAGCACAGTCACAATAATCCTTCAAATCAGGATGCAGACCACCCTCACCTGTATTGAACAGCGTACCGATTTCCTTAGCAGCCATAGCAAGTGATTTTTGCGCATTAAGCGAAATCGAACCAAAGCTCATTGCAGAAAACAGTATCGGTGTTTCTATCATAACCTGCGGCGGCATTTTAGTAATGGATTTACCCTTCTTTTCAACCTCAAGCTTTTCAGGCTTTCTTCCGAGTATAGTACGGATTTCCATAGGCTCGCGAAGCGGATCAATGGACGGGTTTGTAACCTGTGATGCGTTAAGCAAAATCTTATCCCAATAAATCGGATAAGGCTTTGGATTACCCATAGCTGAAAGCAATACCGAGCCCGTTTCTGCCTGACGGCAGATTTCCTGCTGATACTGCGGCGTCCAGTTTGCATTGTCACGATAATCGCAAACGTATTTTTCAATACGCAGTGCACCTTTAGGACAAAGGTCCACACAGCGATGACAGGCAACACATTCATCTGAATTACAAAGAACAGTCTTGCCGTCCTCATCAAAATAGTGACATTCGTTAGAGCACTGGTGAACACAAACACCACAATCAACACAACGCTCTCTGTCACGGATAACAGTAAATCTGCGTGGAATATAATGAATCATCAGTCATCAACCTCCTCATCAGCAATTTCAAGAGGAATGAATACAGGCTCTGCACCTGATACAGACCATACCTTTTCAGGGTCAGGACATATAATCCTTATAGCTGATTCCTCCGATGCAAAATATGCTCTGTTGCCCTTTGTGGCAGCGGTCAGGGATCTGAGCTTAAGTCTGTCATTAATTGCAAGCAAACCCTTGTTTGAGCCGAGTATAACAGAGAATGGACCATTGACAAGTGCGCCGTTATAAATAGAGCGAAGGTTGGTGAAATATTCCTTTTTATCGTCATCCATTCTGTCAATCTCATCCCATTCAGGTGCTGTTAAAACATCTGCAGCAACCTCAATTGGCAGATTATGATGGCGAAGCAAATGATCGAATAAATATGTAATAACCTCGGTATCTGTCTGCATAGTACAGATATAACCGAACTGCTCAATATACCTGCGGTTTGCATCGTAGGATGAAATCTCGCCATTATGAACAATTGACCAGTCAAGAATATTGAATGGATGTGCACCGCCCCACCAGCCCGGTGTATTCGTAGGAAAACGACCGTGAGCTGTCCAAATATAGGCCTCATATTGATCAAGCATATAAAATTCACCTACATCCTCGGGATATCCAACCGCCTTAAAGCAGCCCATATTCTTACCGCTTGAGAAGATATAAGCACCCTCAATGTCAGTATTCACTCTTGTAACACACTGTGCAACATACTCCTGCTCATCAAGACGGGCAGCCTTCATGCGAACTCTGTTCGCCTTGCCGAAATATCGCCATATATCCGGACCCCTTTCAATACTCGGTACCTGCTTGGTCGGTATTCTCTCAGCAACATCAATATTAAAATGCCTGAACAGGAAATCCTCACACTGTTTTCGTGCATCATTATTTTCAAAAAAAACATGAATAGCATATTCATCCTTATGCTCAGGATAAATGCCATAGGCAGCAAAGCCACCGCCAAGACCGTTTGAACGGTCGTGCATAAGAGCAATGGATTTAATAATCTCAGAGCCGTTAATACGCTTGCCCTTTCTGTCGATGATTGCGGCAATGGCACAGCCTGACGGAATTCTGATTTCTCCCTCTCTCAGCATATTCATCACTCCTTAAGTCAATCTTACATTCATCTCAAATGTCAATTAAATTTTACACCATATATATATTCACAGTCAATTAGG
>JAIDVA010000396.1 GCA_029059925.1 Eubacterium sp.
AAATATTTTTTACCATTAATCTGGCCTTTCAATGATATTTTCACAGTCAGTGGTTTTTTGAAATAGATTATTAGATAAATTACGAGTGTAAAAACCTGTCCTATACCGGTTGCAAGGGCTGCTCCCTCAATTCCCATAGAAGGAATAAAACCGACTCCGAAAATCAAAATCGGATCTAAAATTATATTAACAATACATCCGCCAAGCATGCTGAGCATTGACACAGCCATTTTGCCGACTGATTGAAATATTTTTTCAAAAGACACTTCAACAGTTATAACAACTGAAAACAAAAATACAATATTTGAGTATTTCAAAGCATAAGATATCGTCTGCGCATCATTCGTAAAAAGCTTTAAGAATGACGGCATTACTGCAAGACACAGCACCATAAGAACAACACCGTGTATTGTATTAAGAACAGCACCCTGCGAGGCAGCTTTATTCGCACTTTTTGGCTTTTGTGCGCCGAGATAAAATGACACAGCTGAATTGATACCGATACCAAAGCCAACTGCAACGGACATTACAAGATTCTGCAGCGGAAAAACCAACGACAATGCAGTCATTGCATCCTCACTTATTTTAGCAACAAAATAGCTGTCAACAATATTATAAAGTGCATTAACAAGCATAGAAAGCACCATTGGCAGCGACATTGTAAGCACTAATTTAAAAGGCGATTTAACTTTCATATAATTTTGATTCATATTCCCTCCAAAAACAAAACAATATATAAACAAAAAAGTCACATAACTTATACAAGTTATGTGACGAAAAACAGACTATGTTGCCTGGAAAAATTCACACGGATTTTGGAGCTTTATAATAGCATAAACACTGCAGACTGTCAATATCTTTTCACAACAAAAGCCACGAGAAAATACTCGCGGCTTCTACTGTGAAATAGTAAATAATCTTATTTATTATAAGTATTATGTTTCGTTTTTAACCTTTTGAATTTTAAAAACCGTTCTTAATAATGGTGCTAAAAATTTCGGACTTTTTATCAATACTACCTTCATACTCAATCCCCCATTACTTTTTACAGCATATAATACCGAGTATGATTACTACGATTGCAAGAATTCTTGTTATCCAGATTGTCGGCAGACAGCATGCTGCAACGCATCCGACACCAAAGGCTATCCATAAAAAGTCTCTTCGGCACATCTTATTCATGTAGCAACACCTCTTTTATGCTGTATTTACTACATACTATGAAAAAGTTTTTTAATCGTTACTGAAAATTAAAATTATTTTTCCTTTTTTTATAACAATTTTAACTTCATCATTTTTAAACTCATTGCTTTGGGT
>JAIDVA010000397.1 GCA_029059925.1 Eubacterium sp.
GGAATCGACCGAACGGCGGTGCAGCTGCAACAACTTCGCCCGTTCCGGCAAGAGCCGCGGACATGCCTCTTGTGACATTTATAAAAACACCATCATCCATCGGCATAAACGGAATCATAGAAGTCATGATCGCACTGTCAAGTGCATATTGAGCTTTTTCATACTGCTTTATAAAACGCTTATTATCAATGTGCATGCGTATCTGAAAATTTTTACCGTTTTTGCGACTGTGGTCAAGGTCGAATTTCTTTAAAATGTCAGCCATGTTATGCCCCCATGATCTCAAAATGCGGAATTACGCTGTACTTTGCCACAGACGATATCTTGAAGCAGTTGTCATACAGCTTGTTCATACGCTGATAAAGTGTGTCTACTTCGTCAGCGTCGCTTATAGGATTTCCGTCACTGTGCTCCCCCTCTATGAAAAAGTCATGATTTGCTCCACCTGTAAAGGTGATCGTATCTGCAAGGGTATCGTTTGTCTGTCTGTCCCACTCTTTGGGTGTCAGGTACTTCTTCCCGGCGATATATATACCGTCATATTTCCGCTCATATTTAATATGAAGTGCTGCACTGTCTTTGGAATCTGTGCCGTATTTTGCAATTATTGCCGCACGGTCAACAAGCAGATATACATTATGTATTACCGTCGGATACCAAACATCACCGAGTTTTGAGGGATACAGATTAAAAAGTGTTATTGTGTCGTTGTACATATATTACTACCTGAAAAATAAAAATATTTTGCAAAAAGGTCTTGACAATTATGCGCATAATGTGTATAATATAATCAGAAGGAGGGAACGATATGACAGTCAAAGAAATTGAAAAACAACTTCTTGCCGACGGTTGGTTTCATGTAACCACTAAAGGTTCCCATAAGCAGTTCAAACATCCTGAAAAATCAGGTAAAGTCACCGTGCCTCAGCACAAAGGAGACTTAAATATTAAAACTGCAAATTCAATCCTTAAGCAGGCAGGGCTTAAATAAAGCCCTACGCCTTGCTTTTGTGTAAATACAGGAGGTAAATATGTTACTCGTATATCCAGCAATTTTTTCGCCTTTTGATGATAGCGAAGGTTATACCGTCACATTTCCTGATCTTCCGGGATGTGTCACAGAGGGAGACAGCCTTGCAGAAGCAATATTTATGGCTGAAGATGCCGCATCGGGCTGGATTCTTGATGAACTTGAAAGCGGAAATACAACTCCGAAAGCTTCTGATGTTGCATCATTACAGACTGATAAAGGAGAATTTATCAGCCTAATTGCACTTGATATGGACGCTTATTCGGAAAAGTATGGAAAAAACGCAGTCAGAAAAAATTTGACTATACCGGCATGGCTTAATACATTTGCTGAAAAGAAGCAAATCAATTTTTCACAAGTTCTTACCGATGCTTTGACAAATATGTATCATAACTATCAGTGAGAATTACGCCCTATTTTACATGGGGCGTTTTTTCTTTTATCAATATTCCCCCATAAACAGCAGCGATAATCCGCGTGCGTCTTTCACGCCCGATAGGTATTTACGTATTGTTTTATCGAAAAGCTGCTCACGTGCGCTGTAATCGCTCACAGCGGCATCTATTGCCAAGCCTGATGC
>JAIDVA010000398.1 GCA_029059925.1 Eubacterium sp.
ATTACATATGAATCGAGGCATATAGCATTGGATATAAAATTAAAGGTAGCAATAGGGACTGATGCTTTCCCCCCTACTACCGACGGCATAAGCAATGTAGCACAAAGCTATGCGCAGATGATTAATAAAAATTTAGGTGAGGCTGTAATTGTTACACCAAAAAACCCTAACCAACTTGATTACAAATATGATTATCAGATATACAGATATAAGAGCTTGTATATTCCGTCTAAAGAAGGCTACAGTGTCGGCTGGCCTTTTAAGGAAGAACTGCATCAGGCTATTATAGATATGAATTTTGATATTCTTCATTCTCACGCTCCGCTTGCAACAAGCTATTATTTCAGGCGTGTTGTTGAAAAGAAAAAAATCCCGGTTGTTCTTACATACCATACTAAATATGAATATGATGTTGATAAGCGTGTTCCCACAAAGCCGGGCAAGGATTTTGCATATCACTTCCTGAGAAACAATATCAATGCCGCTGACGAGGTTTGGGTAACAAGTGAAGGGACTGTCAGCTCGCTGCGAAAAATCGGCTATCAGGGCGACTATATTGTAATGCCAAATGGTTGTGATTTACCGATAATGAACGTATCACAAAGCGATATTGCAATGATAAAACGTAAGCATAGCATACCTGAAAATGTACCTATCCTGCTCTATTGCGGACGAATGATATGGTATAAAAACATTCAGCTGATACTTGACGCATGCGCAAAACTGAAAAGGGACGGAAATGACTTCAGACTGATCATGCTTGGCTTCGGTGCTGATGAAAACGCAATCAAAAGATACATAATGAAAGCAGGAATAAAAGACCGTGTCATTTGGACAGGTCAGGTACTCGACAGACAAGAGATTCAGGGATATTACGGAATATCCGATCTTTTGCTCTTTCCATCTGTATTTGATACAAACGGACTGGTAGTGAGAGAGGCTGCTGCCTGTGCAACCCCAAGCCTGCTTGTACGCGGAAGCTGTGCTGCTGAAGGCATAACCGATGGTGAAACCGGTTTTTTATGTATGGAAAGTGCACATTCAATTGCCGCAACACTGGAAAAAATCATAGATAATAAGCAGCTTTTAAAATCAGTCGGCAAAAAAGCACAAACTGATATTTATATCAGCTGGGAGGATGCAGTCAAAAAAGCATATGACCACTACCACGTTGTCATTGATAAGTTCAACCAAAAAAATAATATAAGGCTATGACGAAATAAACCACGAACAAAAATGTTCGTGGTTTTCAATTTACTCATCTTAAATTATCATAAAAATACACTCAAAAAATGCAGTTATCTTCGCACATAGATTAAATCTGTCATACCGTTATATGACCTTGAATTCAGCAATCTTAACCTAATCTCATGCTTTGCATTTTCAAAAAGTCTGATACCTGAGCCTAAAAGTGTGGGAATTACGGTAATATGATAGCAATCAATTAAATCCTCATTTACCAATTGCTGAACAAGGCTCGCTCCGCCGCATATCCAAATATCTTTTCCATTTTCATTTTTTAAGTTTTTTATCAAATCGACGGGATTTATATTTGCAAAACGAATTTTTTCGGAGGATGCATGCTCATTATGCGTAATCACATAAGTTATAAAATCACTGTATACCCACTCGTTCGGAGAAAGCTCAGTAACGATTTGATGATAAGTATTCCACCCCATCAAAATCGTATCAATGTTCTTTATAAACTCAGAATAAGTGTCAATATTCTCATTATCGCTGCCATGTCCTTCAAGCCAATCGACACCGCCCTTACTGTCTGCAATATATCCATCAAGACTCATTGCGATAAATAAAGTTATTTTTCTCATGATTTTTCACCCTCAAAATTACAATCTATATTCTATTCAGGAGCATTTAATCCCTATATATTTATATTATATAAAACGACAGTAATATTGTAAATAACTTTTATATTAAGCACCCAAAAACCCCCTGCCAATAAAGGCAAGGGGAAAGAAAAATATTATTCCTTATTCTTTTTTGAAATTTCAGAAATGCTTGACAACGTTTCTATAACATCATAATCACAGAAGCTTGCAAAATTCGAATAAGTCTCGAGCGAACAGCATTTTTGACCATGCTCTATATACTGATATTCTCGGCGGCTGATTTTTAAATTTTCTGCCATTTCTTCTTGCGATAATCCACGTTGCTTACGAGCATTATAAAACACATTACTCATCAATGCAGCAATATCGTTGTTTGTACTCATTTTGTTCACCTCACCAAAGGGGCTAACAAAATTTTACAAATTTTTCTATCAGTAGTCCACGCACTGTAGTTCGCAATTTTGCCGTCTCCACTATATTTGTGTCGATTTCAAGTTAAAAGTAACACAATTATTTCTATATAAAATGAAAAACGCCCCCAACTCGAAAGAGCTGAGGGCTGATTTTATGCCATATTCATTTTACACAAATCTAATAGATTAATGGTGAACACATAATATATTTTACCTTTTCGAAATAATAATATCTTAATCTTTTCTTACTGTTCCCTTTTTGGTAAACCCAACCTTATAGCCACTCGCAGTCTGATAAGAAATCATAGGATTACCCTCGCCTGTTCCGAGCTGGAGCACTCTCTCATTTTTATCTACACTGCCGACCTTTAAGGTCAAACCGCTGTCTGCAAAAACTGTCTGTGCCGATGTCATTGCTGCGTTGCCGTACTTTGCCATAGTTGTGTTCCTTTCTGTATCAATATTGCTTCTGTCCTTCGGTCTGAGAATACCATTAATATATGCTGACGTATATGGTACTTCTCTGAGTGTCATTGCTGCACCCTTGCCGTCTGCATTCTGATCATAATACTTAAGCTTACCATTAGCAGTTGATTCCTTAACAATGAAGATATGGCCGTATGTACCGCTTGTCCTGATGCCGATATCACCTGCTTTTAATTCACCGTTTTTATATGTAGGTGTAATAAATTCAAAATTATTCTTCAGCCATGCACTGTTGTTACGGTTGGTCCACCAATACTTCGCATTGCCCCAGAAGCCTTTTTTCAGACCTAAGCACTTATCAATATAGCAGTCAATCAAGTCAACACACTGCACACCGTACACACCGTCATAATCGGTCTTTTTGCCAATATACTGATTAATCCATTCGCTGAACTTAAGTGCACCTGCACCGCCCTTCTGCTCCTTGTCATTGAACAGTCTTGCTTTGATAAAATCAATTACATTCGTTACAATTGGCGGGATATTAATTCCTAATGCCCTTGCATTTTCGATAATTGAGGACACCTCAATAATGCAAAAGCATACACAGCTGATTAAGCCGATTGGTGCGTATTCGATATCCGTTGATGTGACAATCAGCGTATCAAGCAGAATGCACATCAGTATCATACCGAAATAGCCTACAAACTTCGGCACGGACATCCTCAGCTTTGAGCTGCTGACACCTTCGATAAAAATGCCCTTGCATAAGCCGAAGATAAAGTCAATTACAAACAGCACCAAAAATATGATCACTGCGATTATACAATTTTTAAAATCTGTAATAAAATAATCTATATTTATTCCTCCCCAAAATTTTATTCGTTATCAGCAATTTCTGTTTCCTCGTCAACATTGATTTCAACGTCAACGTACTCATCGTCTATTAATGCTCTTGCCTTCATATTAATACCCCCATATTTTTATCTTTGTACCGGCAGGAAGCATATTGCCGGCAGTATGTGCACGTATAAGCAATTTTGAAATCGCAGTAACATTTGGATTATAACCACCGGATATCGAATTCTGCAGTATCATTGATGTACCCTGTGTACCTTTTGCAAATGCACCATATTCATTTGTCTCAATATCAATTGTACAATAGCGTGCTGTTGTACTTATCGCATTCAATTGAATTATCAACGTGCCTCCCGTTACTGTTGCGTTTTCGTATACATCTGACATTTTTACAAGTATTCCTTCAGTAGCACTTGCAGCTGGAGTTTCAATAAAAATTTCAGCTCTGCTAAGCGGCTGTCTTATTCTTGGAACAATATAATGCGTAACCTCTTCATCTAATGTTACATCTGCTATAAGCCTGTACTTGCTTATTTTATCAATCGCCTTCTGCAATTCTTCAGCTGTTGTATAGCCTTTTTCCTGCGCAATTTTTGTTACATTCTTTAACGTTTCTCTTTCCACTGAATCTTAAACCTCTTCAAAGGTTACATAAGCAATATTATTTTCGTTAAATTTAACCTGCATCTACTCACCGCCTAACCTATAAAATACATAATATGTAATGCACACCAGTTATGTAATTTTAAACTTCGGTAATCATCGCCCTGTCTCAATCTTGACATTCTCAGCGCTCCATCTTTTCTCAGCGTTAACATCCATTGAGAAATACCTGATCCCTGACAAAGTATTCGCAAAGTTTTGCTTGGTGCACAATCCTTAGGAATATAACCTATATCG
>JAIDVA010000399.1 GCA_029059925.1 Eubacterium sp.
TAACAGTAAATCTTCTGCGGACATCATAATCATCCCGCATTTTTTCTATATCCCTGTCGCCGTTCTTTAACGCCTCATTTGCGGCATACTGGGAATTTGTAGGTGACGACATAATTGCAAACTGATGCAGCTTAGTCATTTGCTCGATAATTGGTTTTGGTCCTAAGGCATAACCAAGTCTCCAGCCTGTCATTGAATACGTTTTTGAAAAGCCATTGATTACGACTGTGCGCTCCTGCATACCGCTTATGGATGCAATTGATACGTGCGGCTTATCACCGTAAGTAAGTGCACTGTATATTTCATCAGACAATACAAAAAGATTATGTTTTTCAATTACCTTTGCAATTGCGACAAGGTCATCCTCACGCATAACTGCACCCGTGGGATTATTAGGATAAGGCAAAACAAGAAGCTTTGTTTTATCTGTTACAGCCGCCTCCAGTTCCTCGGCTGTAAGACGGAAATTATTTTCATTCTTAGTTTCAAGTGCAACAGCAATGCCGCCGCACATTTCAACAATAGGCCTGTAGCATACAAATGAAGGCTCAACAATAAGCACCTCATCACCCGGAGAGATAATGGTTCTGATACACATATCAATACCCTCTGAGCCGCCTACCGTAACAAGAACTTCATTTTGGGGATTGTATTCAACATTATGCTTATTTTTATAAAAATAAGCTATCTCCTGTCTCAACTCAATAATACCTGCATTCGCAGTATACCTTGTCTTACCATTTTCAAGAGTCTGAATACCAATTTTTCTTATATGCCAAGGGGTAAGAAAATCAGGCTCACCAACGCCGAGAGAAATAACATCCTCCATTTCCTCGGCAATAGAAAAATACTTTCTTATACCGCTTGGCTTTATATCTAAAATTTGCCGATTTAGAAAATCATTATAGTTAATCAAAAGGAAATGTTCCCCCTATCATCCTTGGGAGGTTCGTAAAACATTACGCCCTGCTCTTTAAATTTTTTCAGTATGAAATGGGTAGCGGTTGACATAACGCTGTCCATAGGCGATAAACGGCTGGCAACAAACATTGCAACCTCCTGAAAGGTCTTGTCAGTTACCATACAGCAAAGGTCAAAGCCGCCGCTCATAAGATAAACACTTTCGACCTCTTCAAGCTGAGAAATACGCTGTGCGACTTCGTCAAAGCCGTGTTCAAACTGAGGATGCACCTTAATTTCGA
Organism: Eubacterium sp.; assembly: GCA_029059925.1. GTDB lineage: Bacteria > Bacillota > Clostridia > Oscillospirales > Acutalibacteraceae > Eubacterium_R. Next base: position 1,203 of record JAIDVA010000399.1, read on the forward strand.
TAAGTGCTGTCACAGTTTCCGCCTGCGCTTTTTCTTTATCAATCATCGCTCGATAGCCCTTGATTACACCACTCTCTTCATAAAGACGAATTTTCTTTGCCGCCTCTTCTTCTGTAATACCAAGCATTACTGCTATTTCCTTATCAGAAAGACGAGGATTTTTTTCAATTAATGATAAAAGCTTGTCCATAGTTATTACCTCACTACTTTATTGGTATCAGCAAAGGCTGATGATTCTTAAATATTGTTATATTGCGAAAGCCCGAATTATATGCAAGTTCAAGCCCCCTGTCTACACCCTGACAAATTCTGTCAGCATAATGTGAATCCGAACCGATAGTTACAAATTCACCACCAATTTGCCGGAATCTTTTAACTAAACTTATATTAGGCAGTGTATCCTGCATTTCCATAAACAGACCTGATGTATTAATCTCAAGTGCCTTTTTATTCTTAACAAGATTTTCAAAAATGCTGTCAATTATATCTGTGAACTGCGACATATCAACATCTATCTTTTCCCTAGCCACAATATATCTTAAAGGATAAGTAAGATGCGCAAGTGAATCAAACAGTCCCCACTCGGATAATTCCAGAAGTCCCTCAAAATACTGTATCAAAAGCTTATAAACATCAAACTGACTATAGTCAAGAAAATAGAAATCCTCCATATTTTCAAGATTATGCAGTGAGCCTAAAATAAAATCATAATCATAAGTATCATAAATATGCTGTGTAAGCTCTTTCCTGTAAATACCCTGCCCGATTTCAAGACCTTTTAAAAGACAAAGTCTGTCCTTATATTTATCCTTAAGCTGTGCAAGCTCATTAATCTGAGCCGAACAAAGCTTATCAACATCCATATCCTGACCATCAATATCACAATGGTCTGTAATTGCAAGCACATCAGCACCCTTTGAAATCGCACTTTGACAAAGAGAATCACAGGAATCATTGCCATCAAAGCTGAAAATACTGTGCGTATGCAAATCAATAATTGTTTTATAATCCAAAATTTTTTACCTTCAAACATAAATTCTGTATTTCACTCGGTTATTTTACCATATAATAAAAAAAATT
>JAIDVA010000004.1 GCA_029059925.1 Eubacterium sp.
ATATTTTGAACAGTCACTGCCCGTAGGCAACGGACGAATCGGAGGACTCGTGTTTGGCAATCTGAAAAAGGAGCGGATTGCATTGAATGAGGATAGTCTCTGGTCCGGATATCCGAAAGACTTAAACAAAAAGGATGCTCATAAATATCTTGATGATGTAAGACATGCAATTTTTACAAAGGACTATAAAAAGACAAAAGAAATTTTAAACAAGGATATGCATGGTCATTGGTCTGAGGCATATCTGCCGTTTGGTGATTTAATAATTGAATATGCAAATGCACCCAAAAGCGGTTATAAAAGAACTCTTGATTTATCAACAGGTGTAGTATCGGTAACATCAAATGGTTTTAGTGAGACTGTTTTTGTGTCCCATCCTGCACAGCTTATGGTGGTTAATATTAAGTCTGATTCAGGTGTAAGCTTTAAGGTTAGGCTTGACAGTCAACTTAAGCACAGCTGTAAAACGGTAGAAGACAGCCTTGTTATAACAGGTCAGGCACCTGAGGTTTGCTGCCCTCCTTATCATGACGGAGATCAGCCGATTGTTCAGGGTGATAAGGGAATGACCTTTTGCGGCACAGTTAAGGTGCTTGGCAATGCTGCCTTTTGTGATGATTATATTGATGTTAAAAATCAGAAGGAAATTACTCTTCTGATATCCCTTGCAACCTCGTTTGTTGATTTTAAATCAATGCCTGTTGCAGATGCTGAGAAAAGGGCGTTTTCATATTTTGAAAATATCAAGTCTTATGATACGCTTTTAGCTGAACATAAAGCAGATTTTTCTGCACTTTTCAACAGAGTTGAATTTGAGCTTGAAGGCTCACGTGATGATTTGCCTACTGACAAGCGAATCAAGCGTATGAAAAAAGCAAAGGACGATAACGGTCTTATTGCACTGCTTTTTCAATACGGCAGATATCTCACCATTTCAGGCTCACGAAAAGGCACAAATGCAATGACGCTTCAGGGTATATGGAATACTAAGGTAAGAGCACCGTGGTCATCAAGCTATACAACGAATATTAATACCGAGATGAACTATTGGTGTACAGATTCTGCTAATCTTTCGGAATGCTTTGAGCCATTGCTTGAGCTTGCAAAAAAACTGAGTGTTAACGGTGTGGTTACAGCAAAGGATTATTATAATTGCTCGGGATTTTGCTCTCATCATAACAGCGATATCTGGGGAGCAACATATCCTGCAGGTTATCCGAAGGGTGACGGAGATGCAGCACAGTATGCACCGTGGTGTATGAGCTCGCCATGGATATTAAATCAGCTTTATGAGCACTATCTTTATACGAATGATGATAGCTTTAAGCAGGAGATAATTCCGTTGTTCAAGGGCTGTCTCGATTTCTATAACGATTTTCTTGTTGAAAATAACGGAGAACTTGTTACCTGTCCGTCAATCAGTCCTGAAAATAATTATAAGGATAACGGTATTGCACTGGCACCGACATATATGCCGTCAATGGACAGGGAAATACTTTATGATTTCTTTGAAAACTGCAGAGCGCTTGGCATGGATGCTCCTTATATTGAACAGGTTAAGCCTGCACCTGATGGCAGAATACCTGAATGGGCAGAGAATTTTGAAGAGACAGAGATTCAGCATAGACACGTAAGTCATCTTTATTGTATTTATCCGTCCCGCTTTATTCAGTCGGATGAGCTCAATAAAGCGGCTGAAAAATCACTTGAGGTACGAGGCTTTGGCGGCACAGGCTGGTCACTTGGATGGAAGGTATGTCTCTGGGCAAGACTCAGAAATGGTGAAAATGCACTTAGACTGATCAAGCAGCAGCTTACATATATTAATCCGATGATTAATCTTCATAACGGCGGTGGCTCTTATCCTAATCTTTTTGATGCTCATCCACCATTCCAGATTGATGGTAATTTCGGTGTAACCGCAGGTATTGCTGAAATGCTTAAAAACGAAGCATTGCCTAAAGAATGGAGCGGCAGAATAAAAGGTGTAAAAGCCTATGGCGGTAAGGAAATATCCTATTCCTTCAAAAATGGAAAAAGAATATAATTTAATAAAATTAAGAAAAGGTCAGCAGTTTTTTATCTGCTGACCTTTTTATTGGGTTGCTTATCTAATTTGTGTTTTTTTCAAATATTGGCAGCACATCAAGCGGTGCATCAACCGTAATAATCTGCCCGCCGATATAATCCGTCTCATTGTGAACACATCTCCATTTCCCGTTTGGAAGGCGAAGTGTTTTATGTCTGTTTCCTTTTTTTAAAACAGGTGCCACAAGAATGTTTTCACCAAGCATAAACATATCATTGACTTTCTCATACCCCTGATTGGGATATTGATAGTCCAAGGAACGGATAATCGGTTCGCCTGTTTTTGCCGCATTTTCGGCGAGAGAGATAATTATATCTGAATACTTCTTATGGATTTCTGCACAGCTGATACAAGCATTTCTTGCAGTAGAATTTTTCATTTTCCATATTGCAAAGCTATACTGCATCATAGGCATAAGCGCACTGCACTGACACCATCTGATAAGGAGTTCGATATCAAATTCAGTTTCATCTTTATCAATACTGAAAGTGTCTGCGTTCTTATGCTTGAAACTGCTGATTTCACCTCCGCCTATCATATCCGGACAGGAATAAGGATAACCGCATAAGCCCTGCAGAAGTGCATTTGGAATTAATGTATTAAGTCCGTTTTTGTCCCAGCTGTGGGTTTTATCAGCCAAACGCTGTGTTACACCCCAGCCACCGCCCTTGAAGCAAGCACGAAGCTCGTTGAATTCATATTCACGTGCTGTTTCTGCCCATAGATAGGACTGTTCATTCGCATCAACACTGTTACGAAAAGTACGGTCAGTATCTTTATAAAAATAAGCATCGCCTGCATCCTGCTTGAAGCCGTCAACACCGTAGTCATTCATCAGTCTGTCGGCTGTTGCTTTGAACCACTCAACTGATTTAGGATTAGATAAATCAAGTAAAGGATGCTTGCCGTTCCACCATGTGCGGCAAGCAATTTTACCAAAGCGGTTTCGCACAAGCATTTGGTTTTTAATCATAAATGAATAATCTTTAACTGTCGGTGCAACAAACGGACAAATCCATAAAATCACTTTGAACCCCATTTTATGCAGTTTATCAATCATTGCCTTTGGATCTTTAAACTTATCGGGGTGAAATTCCCATTCACCGAAATCAGTCTGCCAGCCGTCATCAATAATAAGCTCACCTGCTGTCATTCCTGCATCTAAAATGCCTTTTGCAAAATCAATTATATCATCATCATTCTGATTGGTGGCAAGATGTATCCATGTGCAATATTGAGGTGTTCTAAACATCATTTTATTCGGTAGCCTGCCGTCAAAAGGAAAATGTGCTTTTGATGCCGCAAGATATGCATCGCGCAAATTATTATAGCCGGTATACAGCTTTATTTCACTTTTTTTGGAGGTGCAAATTACTTTGCTGTGATTCCATTTAACTAAATAACCGGAATCACTCCAGATATAACGTCCTTTACTGCTAAGCCACAATGTAGATGCCTGATTATAACTGCTTATGTATCGTGTATCCGTTTTTGTTTTGCTCATTTCTGTTATCGGAAGCTTATATCCGTCATTAATATTTGCACCATACCAGACCTCGCCGGGAAGTAAATTAAATGTCAATTTATATTTCAAAACGATCCATCCTTTTATACCTATAATTTCTGTAATATAACCTGTAAAAATTTCAGTTCAGGTTTTTATAAATTAATCATATCCGTTAAATAATTTCAAGTAAATACTGAATGCAGTAAATTAAATACACGAATCGGAAACGCAGACCCATATGGGGAGCTTTTAAAGTGTGCAGTCATCCAAAGCATCCGAGCAGTTGTAATATAAAGCTTAAAAAGCACTAGAAAAGCTACAAAATATGTCCAAAGACAAAATAAAACAGACAGTTTATTTTGAACTGTCTGTTTGTTGGCGGAGTGGGTGGGATTGCGTCAAAACACATTTCACATTCAAATAATTTTGCAGCAAAATTATAACGAATGCTGCATGTGTTTCTCCTTTTCCCACAAAGCTAAGTGCTTTGCGGGAGCCCTGATGGAATTGTGGCTTCTAATCTGCCATCCACACCAAAGAAAAAACAACCCTTTGAAGGGTTGCTTTCCTTTGGCGGAGTGGGTGGGATTTGAACCCACGGGTGATTGCTCACACGATGGATTTCGAGTCCATGCCGTTATGACCACTTCGGTACCACTCCGTATATTATACTTGGATGATTCATCCGAGTGTATTTATATCAGTTTTTTCATAAATGGTATAAGCTTAATGATAAATATAATCAGACCGCCTATACAGCACACAGCACCTACCCAAAGCATACTTGCTGGCAATGGACCGATATGAGGCTCCAAGGCAGTATAAATCTGATTAGTATTATATCGTATAATATTTTCTGTCAGCATAATGCCAAAGGTTGTGCCGGATATGGCGGTAATGGCTTTCTCAGCGGAATTTGATATCCTTTTGTTTTTAAAGAACTGTTTGGCTGACAGGTATATTGAAATTGTAGGGATAAATGTTAAAACATTATGAAACGGCTGACCGTTTGATATAGACCAATTGTCTGTCACGGTACAATAAAAATGCGTCATGAAACAGCAGATTATTATTGCAGCCAGACTGATAACCGCCAAAATTATATTGTTCTTTTTGCTCAGGTATTTTTCAGGAATGAGATGCTCTGCATAGTGCCCGATAATAGGGTAGAAAATCACATCAGCAACCAGCTGCAGCTCGAAATTAGCAGCATATTTTACCTCGCCCTTCCAGATTAAAAACTGGGCAATTGGTAAAAGTGCGATTAAAAAACGCAGGGAAATCAGGTATAAAAAATCAATATTTTTCATTCCGCTTGCGAGCTTTCGTAATAACGGAAGCATCAGCAAATAGCCTAGATAAGCATACAGATACCAATAAGTGGTAGCAAACGGACTTGAATAAAGCTGCGTAAAAAAGTATGCCAAAGAAATTTTTGAGAAATCAAAATTTAAGGATACTATATACTGAAATGCAGAAAAAACAAGCAAAACTACGAAAAAGCGAGGAACTCTCTTTAACAGCACGTGGCTGATTGGTTCTTCCTTTTTTAGAAGTAAAGCTCCTGAAATCATCCAGAATAACGGAACTGCAATTTTTGTTGCAATTGATATGAATAGGTATACGCTGTAAAAAGGCGAATTCTGTGAAACAGAAAACAGGAAAAATCCGTTTAAACCTGTATGATTGAACACTACCAAATATATAGCTATTATACGCAAAATGTCCATATGTATTTTGCGATTGGAAGACATTATAGTGTCTTTTGTTTGTAACTTCAAGATTTTTTAACCTACAGTTCATTAGCATTAAACATATGCAACAAAAGAATTATAATCAAATTAAATATATTTGTCAATAGAACATAAGGCATTCTATTGCTTTATGCACTTTATTGTGCTAAAATATTTCCATTACAAATGATGGAGAAAATTATGGTAGCAATTATTGATTACGGTGCAGGTAATCTTTCAAGTGTGAAAAAGGCGCTTGATTATCTTGGCGCCGAAAGTGAAATAACACAGGATAAGGATAAGATTATGTCAGCCTCTCACGTTATTCTTCCGGGGGTAGGTTCCTTTGGCGATGCTATGGCGTCTATGGCGGAGCGAGGACTTGTTGATACTGTAAAAAAAGCAGCACGCAGCGGAAAGCCCTTTCTCGGAATTTGTCTCGGCTTACAGCTTTTATTTGAAAGCAGTGAGGAGAGTGAGGGCGTAGAAGGCTTAGGTCTTATCAAAGGAAAAATTGTTCAGATACCGCGTGATAACGGCTTGAAAGTGCCGCATATCGGCTGGAATTCCGTTAAAATAAATCAGAAGGATGGCATTTTCAGCGGTATTGATGACGGCAGTTATTTTTATTTTGTACATTCCTTTTACCTTAAGGATGCTGAGCCGGAAGCTGTTGCCGCAGCAACCGAATATGGTGTAGGCATTGAGTGTGCCGTGCAGAAGGGTAATCTTTGTGCAACACAGTTCCATCCCGAAAAAAGCAGTAAGCTTGGCTTGAAGCTGCTTGGAAATTTTCTGAGTATGAGCGAATAAGGAGGGATTGATTATGTACGCAAAAAGAATTATACCTTGCCTTGATGTGAAAAACGGACGTGTTGTTAAGGGCGTGTCATTTGTTGATTTAAGAGATGCAGGTGATCCTGTTGAATGTGCCGCAGCGTATGACAGGCAGGGGG
>JAIDVA010000040.1 GCA_029059925.1 Eubacterium sp.
TATCAAGACTGCCCATTCTTTCCTTAAGGCGTCTTTTATCAATAGTGCGCACCTGCTCAAGAAGTACTGTACTGTCCTTTGCAAGACCGCAATTTCTTGCATCGACCTCAATATGAGTAGGCAGATTGTTTTTATCCTTCTGCGATGTTATGGCGGCAGCAATAACTGTTGGTGAAAATTTATTACCAACATCATTCTGAACGATTAGAACAGGTCTTACACCACCCTGCTCAGAACCGACAACCGGACTTAAATCAGCATAGTAAATTTCGCCACGTTTGACTAACAATTAAATCACCTTCATAAATTTCTTGCAGTTTTAGAGTGATAAGCAAATTTATGAATCAAACCGATTAAAAGTATTAAAACGATACTTGATATCTGCTTGCTTAATCAACCTCTCATCTTCAAAATTATCATTGCCAGATTTTATCCGTCCTATACCATTATATGTAAATTCTTTTTATTGGTTTTTTGTCAAACGACAATTTTTTTCATATTATGAATTAGGCAATGAAAGGAGAAATACTATGGACAATTATGTTGATTTATTTAAGCCAAGCTTTTTAAAAAAGGAACAGCGCCCTGCCTTGCCAAAGGATGCAACAGTAACTATGGCATATATTCCGCTTCAGCTTGAGCTTATAACATATGATGACGAAAAGGGTCTTAACAACGGAACAATATTCCCTGCTCTTAACAAACCATTTACAGGAAGGATGGTAAAATAGGTATGAATAAAACAAAGCTGTTAAGAAGAGTCAGCGAACTTGGCTTTGCAATGCAGGAATTCAGACTGTTCCTGGACACACATCCCGGTGACGCAGATGCACAAGAGCTCTTTAACACCTATAAGAAAAAATATGAAGCAGTTAAGGACGAATACGAAAAGCAGTTTGGCCCATTAACTCTAAACGGCTACAACAGCGACGAATGGCTGAAAGACCCGTGGCCGTGGGACAATGCCGATAATTAAATAGCAAAAAGAAAAGGATGACACACGTCATCCTTTAAATTATTGTTTATATTAGTAAGTGTTGGTCAAACAATCGTAGGGAACGATGCCCACATCGTTCCGTTTGTATGTGACGGTGCGCTGTTATTCCCCTGTCAGGGGAAATGTCACGTAGTGACAAAAGGGTTCACATCGCACCCTACGAAAGTAAAGATAGCATTGCCTGTGCCGCTGTGTGCGCGAGTACGCGCGGCACAACATCAAGAGGGGGTTATTAGGGGGAATTGGCGTATGCCTTCCCCCTGATTCGTTTTCTTGGTACCGTTCTTTTGCGACACAAAAGAATGGTACATTTCATTAAAAAGGATTATTAGGGTATGTTATATCCTAATGTTAAACAATAATTTATAAATCGTTCAATTCCTTCTTCATCCACTTCACAAACATATTTAATGCACTCAGCTTCTTATCCGCAAGGATATTACAATACACCTCATTAAACAAACCGTAAAAGGCACATTTTGCATCAACCATTTTTGATACGGGATATTTTCTTTTATAAGCATCATAGAGTCCGAGCTGATCTCCGGTGAAATTTTTGAACTGGAACAAATCAAATTCCTTGTCAGCCCATTTGCCTTCAAGAGGATCAATAATTGCAGTAACATTAAGCTTATCATCACACATAATGTTAACAACATTCAAATCGCCGTGAACAAGTGACGGCTTTTCAACCTTTTCGCAGAAAATCACATCAAATTTATCCCAGGCATCAGTCATAACAGCAATTATTTTGGGGCAAAACAAATCACTTCGTTTTTTCGCTGATTCCAGAATATCAAGTGCAAACGGCTTATAATAATCAAGCCAATTGTCATATATGGCGTTACCCGTCAGTCCGAACTTATCATTCGTTTCACTGTGCCAGACACCCATTGCTGTCACAACGTCATCTGCAAATTTTTGCTTTTTATCCTTTGATACAAAAGCAAGCTTAATCGGATTGAAGGCACTGAGCGCATCCCTGCCCTGCACATATTCCATACAGATAAAATCCATAGGAATATCCGTGGTCTCAGAATATGTAAAATATACCTTTGGAACAGGGACAGGACAAACTTTACCCAAAAGTGTTAAGTCTCTCGCTTCATTCTCACACATATCAGGAGAAAGGCAGGCTTTAATTATCAGCTTATACGGTGCCTTGTCAAGCTCGGCACAATATACATAACCAAAATATCCTCCGCCGACATAGCTGATTTTTTTGACTTCACAGTCATAATAATCATGCAGAACCGTTTTTGCCCAGCTAAGCACAGTATCCTTTTTGTACTTTTTTATTTCACGTTTATTCATATCAGGCCATTCCTCTTCATCTGTTTAATTAATCTTCTGGAACGAAACAGCAAATATCCCTTACTGATTGAGCCAAGCTTTTTATACCACAAAAGCTCATTATACAAGGCATACATTTCAACCTTCAAATCACAGTATTTTGTTGGTACGATTCTGCTTTTATAGGTTTCATACAGCTTCAGCTTTTTACTGCCGCCTACAGTCAGTGCAAAAAGCTCATACTCAGGCTCTGTCCACATTATATTAAACGGATCAATGATTCCTACAAGCTTGTATGTATCGCGATTCACGATAAAATTCGGCTGCCAATAATCCCCATGTATCAGCGTCGGCTTGCCATTGCTGTCACACAAAATTTTATCAAGCCTTTCATATGACAATTCAACTGCTTTTAGCACCTTTTTGCTGATTTTCCTTTCACGGTACGACTGCTTTACAAAATCATATATTCCCCCTGCAAATTCACTGTAATAGTCATACCACGTATCATAAAC
>JAIDVA010000400.1 GCA_029059925.1 Eubacterium sp.
GATTAATGCTTCTTATATACTTAACTGCGTTAACCAGATTATCATAAGAATTTGTCGGCTCACCATATCCACAGAAAACAGCACTTTCAACCTTAGTAAAATCAAAATCATCAATTGCCTTTTTTATTTCTTCAATCGTAGGCTCTTCATCAAACCAAAGCTTTTCAGCATCCCCTACTGCGTCACCCTTTGAGCGAATGCAAAAGGCACAATTACAAGGGCACTTATTAGTAATATTGAGATAAACTCCACCCTCAAGCGTATAAATTATATCTGCCATAGTATCACTTCTTTCTAAAATCGTTATTTGCTATTCAAATTCAGATAATTTTTCTTGAGCTTTCCGGCATCAAAGGCAGCAGCAAGGATTATAAAAACAACAGCACTGCCTATAGCCTGAACAACATTGCCGTAAATATTAACAAAGGCATAGGTCTTATCAATAATCAAATCAGCTAAAAAATAACCACCGACTGTTATTGCTCCTGCAGGTATTGTAAACAATGCAGTAAGCAGTGTCAAGATTTTTTCGCTCTTTTTATTAACTAAAACAAACGGAAGAGCTATAAGAGCCTTTGTAATTAAAGTGGCAGGAATATATGCAACCCAGCCTGATGCCAAATCGGCAAGTGCCTCACCTATTGCAGCAGCAAAGAATGCCCAAGGACCACCCAAAAGCGATGCTGTAAGATAAACAAGTGCATCACCAAAATGAACATATCCTGCAGCAACAGGTACAGAAATGAATCTTGTAAAAACAAAAATCATAGCAGTGAGCATTGCAGTTATCACCATTTTATACAATTTAATATTTTTCATATTAAGTCCCTCAAATGCTTTTCAAAATCAATTCCATCATTGTGATTTTCGCAGTTTGTATCCGCTATCACCTTGCTTATAAATTCAGTGGCAAGCACGACTGAATCAACAAGTGTCATACCCTTTAAAACTCCGCCGGTAATGATTGACGCAAGAATATCACCTGTGCCGCTGTAGTAGCCACCAATCAAAGCTGAAGATGCAATTGCCTTATCATCATTGTCATATACAAGATTTGAAATCATATCGCCGCTCTTATATCCTGTGGCAACAATTCTTTTAATTCCGTCAAGCTGCAATTTGTTTGCATAATGATTGATATCATCCATATTTTCACTGTATTCTTCATCGGCTAAAAAAGCAAGCTCTGCGATGTTAGGTGTTATTATATCAGCCTTATGACAAAGCTCTCTTATTTTTTCGCACATAGCATTGGTATAACCGCTATACAGAGCACCGTTATCAGCCATAACAGGATCTACAATCACTGTTGTTTCATCTGTTTTAAATTCGTCAATAAAGCTGCTTATTATATCAAGCTGCTTTTCACTTGTAACAAATCCGGTTAAAATTGCATCAAATGTCACACCAAGCTTTTTCCACTCACCAATATAATCATTCATATACTCAGTCAAATCAAACTGCATAAAACTATCGTAAGCAGTTTGATTGGAAAGAACAGCAGTTGGAAGCGGATGAACCTCGCTGCCCATTACAGATATAATCGGCATAGCTGCAGTAAGTGAGCATTTACCAAAGCCCGATAAGTCATTGATTACCGCACATCTTTTCATTTCCCCGCCTCCTATTGATT
>JAIDVA010000401.1 GCA_029059925.1 Eubacterium sp.
GGCATCTCGCATCTGACAGACTGCCGGGTGTGGGACTTCATTGTGAGGATAAGCCTGTACCTAAAGACAGACAAGGCGAATATCAGTATTGGCGTGCTGCAGATGTGCTTGAATTTACATCGCACGGTTATGACGGATTTGTCTTTGACGGTGACGGAAACAAGCTCGATTTCAAGGGCTACCGTGCTGACTGCATAAATGATTATGCACTTGAATATCTCGACAATCGTGACAAAGATAAGCCGTTTTTTATGTTTATAAGCCAGCTGGAGCCGCATCACCAGAATGATCACCATACATACGAAGGGTATAAACCTACTGTTGAAAAATTCAGAAATTATCCCCTGCCCGATGATTTAACATTTTTAAAGGGCGACTATAAAGAGATGTATCCCGATTACATTTCGGCCATCAACAGACTTGATTATAATGTAGGCAGACTTGTCAACAAGCTCAAGGAGCTTGGTATTTATGATGACACAATTATAATTTACACCTCTGACCATGGCTCACATTTCAAAACAAGAAATCCTGAATATAAACGCTCATGCCACGAAAGTGCAACACACACACCGCTTATAATAAAGGGCGGCGGCTTTGAAGGCGGTAAGAAAGACGAAAGACTGACATCACTAATCGATATTCCACCGACTCTCTTATCAATGGCAGGTATATCTATACCTAGCACATATATGGGTGTCGACCTTACAACTCAGATTAACAATCCGGACAAAAAGCGTGACTGCGTTTACATCGAGATAAGCGAAGCTTCAAACTCACGTGCAATAAGAACAGAACGATTCAAGTACGAAATACGTGATATGGCACCTACAGGCTATGCACACCATCAATCAAATGTATATTGGGAAAACTACCTTTATGATTTACAAAAAGATCCCAACGAAAAGCATAATCTTGTAAAAGACAAAAGATATAAGCATGTAAGGCAGGAACTTAAATACTTATTACTCGAACAGATGCAAAAAACGCAGGAGGAAAGACCAATGATTCTCCCTGCTATTATAAAAAGGAGAAAATAAATGTCTGAATCTAAAAAATATTTAACAATGAAGGAGCGAGTGTGCTTCACTGTCGGTGCATTCGGCAGATCAGGAATATACACACTGATGTCAATGTTCACACTTGTTTTTTTTCAGAACGGCGCAGGTCTTACTCTTAAACAAGGTACAACAATAATCCTTATCGGCAGAATTTTTGATGCACTCAATGATCCTTTAATGGGTATGATTGTTGACAAAACAAAATCAAAATGGGGCAAAATGAGACCTTATTTACTGTTCTCCCCCATTCCGATTGCAATTTGCACAATTATGCTTTTCTCTGCTCCGTTTGAGCATGGATCAAATGCAGCATTTGTATGGGCACTGATTTCCTACATACTCTGGGGTGTAGCATTTACGATACAGGATGTTCCGTTCTGGGGACTTTCCTCTGTTATAACTCCGCTTGAGAGTGAAAGAACATCATTTATTTCTACTGCCCGCTTAGGCTCAACCTTCGGCGGAATACTCCCTGCCCTGCTTGTTCCTATCCTCTACCAGAGCAATATGGGATACACCAAAGGATTTTTTATCAGCGGTGTAATCTTTGCCCTGCTTGGCTGCGGACTGTCAATACTTATCTTCTTTGTATCCAAAGAAAGAGTACCAAAAACAGACCATACACCATCATTCAAAGAGACTTTTGTTGTACTCGGCAAGGATAAGCTTCTGATTATCGTTATCTTCGCATCAATCCTCGGCTCAACAATGGTAACCGCAAATCAGTGTGCCGACTATATCGGCAACTACCTGATTATTCAGAATTACACTGATTTCAACCAGATATTCACCGATATTTTCCCGGGTGCACAAAGCACACTTGTGGATAATGTAGATGCAGCGGCAGCATACAGCTTCTGGATTCCGAGAGGAACCATTGTAACAACACTTACCGTTGCAATCGGTGTCGGTATGGTGCCTGCTATGGCACTCTTCCCTGTTATGAGAAAAAAGTTCTCACTCAAGCAGATTTATATTGGTTCAGCAGTATTCGGACTTATTGTTCATGCACTTTGCTATATCGTATTTGCACACGATGTTACAAAGGTAAATGTTTATGTATTGTGGATATTCCTTTTCTTAATGGGCTTGCCGCTTGGCATTTACAATGTTATCACATATGCGCTTATTGCCGACTCAGTTGATTATCTTGAATGGAAAACAGGTGAAAGACACGAGGGCGTATGCTTCTCCTTCCAGACCTTCTTATCAAAGGTTAATGCAGCGATTGCAACCTTCGTATTCGGTCAGGTGCTTGACCGTTCAGATTTTATGGCTGTAAACAAATCTCTAACCGACATTGAGGGCAGACAGATTTTCTATCAGCAATCCGTTGACACACAAAAAATGCTTCTGGCACTTGTAACAATCGTACCTGCGATAGGATTTTTACTCACTATCATCCCAATGTTCTTTAACGATTATACAGGAAAGACAAAGGAAAAGGCGCAGGCTGAGCTTGAACAGGCTCGTATTGCAAAGGGTATTGAAGAATAATTTCATATAAAATCAGCAAAAGCCATACTCAGATTTTTACTCTGAGTATGGCTTTATTTTTTATATATAAATTATCTCCATAATACGGTTTCGCTTATCGTTGTTTCACCATTTGAATTAACGGACTGAACATCAATTTTATCCTGGCTTAAACAAAGTATTGATGCAACATATGTACCCTTGCCATCGGCATTTATACCACCGTCTACAAGAATAGGATAAGGAGAATTATCAATAAATTCTGTACTGTGGTAATGACCGCTCACAAGAACACTTACATTAAGCTCATCAAGCTTATGATGTGCTGTCTGTGACAAATCCTCTTCAATACAAATATCCTTATCATGAGAAAGGGCAATTGTTTTTGCATTGTCAGTGTTATCAAGAGCAGTAAGCCAATTTACCATTTCCTTTCTGTTTTGCTCATATGCAACCATGCCACCGTACTCAGAATGGTCATCCTTTTTATCCTCGCCGCTGTCAAGCACAATAAAATTATAATTGCCGAGCTTTGTGGTGTAATAAAAGCTGTCCATACCAAGATAGGATGAAAGATTGCCTGCCTCACGTCCTCGTGTCTCGTGATTGCCGCGTGCAAAAAGAACAGGCATTTCTCCCCTGCTGATATCTGATGCAAAGGAAATCAGATAATCCTCTGCCTCTTCGGTAAACATCATACCCGGTGCACAGTCACCAAGCAGAACGACAGCATTATACTCTCCAAGATAAGAAGCTGACTTTTTCGCAATTTCATTATGTGTATGCCAATCCGATACCGTCAGAATATTGACATTATCGCCAAGCTTATCATTAAATGTAACTGCTGCACTTTCGATTGTTTTGCCGCTTCTGCCGCCATAGCTGAGCTCATCAATCACACGTGTTGAAGCCACTTTATAGGTATTGCCCGAAAGCTGTTCATAAGGAACAGTGATTGTATGAATCGTACCTGCCTTTTTTCTGCCGTTATCTTCATCATACACTCTTACATTTTCACCAAGGTATTCATATTCAATATAGGCAGTTCCGTTATCATTTGTAGAAAATACAACGGAATATTCTTCACCATTATCAAACACAACCGGACCGGAAGTGAATTTATAAGCTGAAGTCGGGAAAAGAGCACTGTAAACAGCAAAAACCATTACCGCTACCATTATAAAGGATATTCCCTTTTTCAATGCCGATTTTTTAATATTCGGAATAATGAATAATGCAGCCGTAATGCCGACAATTGCCGACCAGAAGGGCAGAATTTCTCTGCACAGTTTAATCGCAACCGATGAACTTTCACTTCCTGACACAATGAAATTAACCAAAACTACAATTGAAAACACTGCCGCAAACAGCTCGGTGATAACCTGTAAAGCTTTAAATACCTTTTTATCACATTTATCAGAGTCTTTCATTTTCAATGCAGAAATGACTGTCAACAAAACCGCATCCAATACAGCAATAATAAACAAGCCTAAAGAAAAGCCGTTAAAAAGTGTATTATCTATAAAAACATAGCCAAATCGGAAAGAATAATTGAGCAGCACTGCAAGAGCCGATGCAATCATACATATAATTGCCGTGCTTTTGCTGAAAAACAATGCGTTTAAAAACTTTTTCATAATAATCCTCCTTAAAATATAACTTGATAACCGCTTATTAAAGGATACCAATAAAAATCGTCAGTGTCAACCAAATAAAAATAATAGACATTTTCACTTAAAATACTTATTATTGTAAGATTGAATATTTTTCGAATAAATTTTTTAAAATATATTGACACGAGAGGCTGCCTTGCATTACAATGTATATACATAGTAATGCAAGGCAATATGTTCAGGAGGTTAACATTATGAGATACAGTAAAGAATTGTTAAAGGGCAGCACACCGCTTTTGGTATTAAGTGTGCTCAAAGGGCAGGACCTTTATGGCTACAAAATCATTCGTGAGCTTGAAATCCGTTCAGAAAACGTATTTGAAATGAGCGAGGGAACACTCTACCCTATTCTGCACGCACTTGAAAAAGAAAAGCTGCTCTCAAGCTATTGGGAGGAATGTGACGGCAGACGCAGGAAATATTATCACATTACCGACAAGGGCTTAAAGCAGTTTGCTGAAAAAAAAGAAGAATTTATTTCATATTCACAAAATGTAACGAAAGTGCTCAACTTTGCATGAGGTAATATATGAAAAAGGAAGAATATATTGAAAATGTTCTAAAACATATTCATAACAAGGCCTTTATAAATACAATCGCAAACGAGCTTGACGAGCATATTGACGATCGCCAAGCATTTTACAAAGACTGCGGCTATGATAGTGACACGGCATTGCAAAAGGCTGTTGAGCATATGGGCAGCCCTGATAATATCGGCGAACAGATGAATAGGCTCTACAGCAATACAAAGACGCTTATTACAGGCATAATTGCTCTGCTTGTTTATATCGGCGGATTGATTTTTACCGTTATAGATATTCCGAATTTTATGATTATATCAACAGATCCCGGCGACGGACACTTTGACATATATATTTATATAGTATCTCTTATTACATTTGCAAGCGGCATGCTCTGCTATACGCTGTCATTAAAGCACAGGATGAAAACGCTTATGACGGTATTCGGATTGATTAATCTTGTCGGTATGCTGTCGCCCTTCACTTTTCTTGCGTTCGGTTATTCCATAGCAGGCTTTTGCTTTGAGTTTCCCGGTGTTTCAGTAATGCCCTGGCTGCCGCACACAATAGGAGTCCCCATAGGCGGAGAGAACAGTAACTTAGCATATATTCTGATTTATACTTTCACAGGTCTCTTTTTTGCAGTACCGCTCGTATCAGGAATGATAAGCCTTTTATGTGCAAAGGAAATCAAGGCGCAGCAGCATGGCTTTTTCAGCGAAAAAAGATTGAGACACTTCAAGCGTTACGGAGCTCTTCTGCTTGCATTAACAATAATCGGCACTGTAACACTCACTGTTGAGATTTCTGTATATAAGGCAGAAATATGGAAGGAACGGAATCTCCTCCAAATACTTGAACCAGCAAACACAGTTAAGGCTTTTGATGTATATGATTCAATAGAATTGCCATTTGACAAAAAGAATTTGGAGTCAATAAACAGCCAACAGCAATATCGTGAATTGGATGCCAATACATACGGATATGTTCTGACTATGGTTTACAGCAACGAACACTATTCTGTTCAGCTTGCAGACAATGATGCCGACGGTATCTATGAAGAAAAAAGAATTTATGCCAATACGTATTCAGATATCACCAAAAGTGATATAGAGAAAATAACAGCCGATATGACAACAAGGGAAATACTTGATCTTTTACCAAGAGAGCAGATAAATGATTATTCCTATACAGTTACGGAAAACGGCTATGAAGAAGAATTTTATATTTATTCTTTCAATGGCATAAGTGATATGCAGCGCAATCCGTCGGAACTTCACATAATTGCACAAAACGGCACAATCACGCAATTTGAATATTATCCCGATTGATAATAATTCTGCAAAGGATAAAAAAACAATATGAAGAAAGAAGAATATATTGAAAATGTTTTAAAACATATTCAGAACAAGGCTTTTTTGAATACAATCAGACAAGAAATTGAAAATCACATAAACGAGCGTGAGCAATATTATCTTGATATCGGATATGATGCACAAACATCACAGCAAAAGGCAGTTGAGCATATGGGCAGTGCCGATGAGCTTGGCTTTCAGATGGATATACTGCACGACTACAAAAAGCATAAAATCATCTGCATAACAGGGCTTATTCTATTTATACTCAATCTGATTTCGGTAAGTCTTATTTCAAAGATACTCTATTATGATCTTATTACGCAATCAGGCATAATCATTGCACTGCTCACATCCTATTTTGTTTATAAGTTTGCCTTTGTATCCAGATGCCGGATTGTCTTATTTCTGCATGGATTAGTCAGTATTCCCACTGCAATATACTTTACAACAGGGATTGATATCATATGGATATTCGGCGCTGTCTCATTTAAAGAAATATTGAATTCAAATATGCCGTTTATACTTATTACACTTGCAGCAGGCTTTATATTTTTAATCAACAGTGTTATATGCCTTACCTGCTCGGGAGAAATTAAGGCACTCATACAAGGTATGCCAAACACAAAAATACTTGACAGATATAAAAGATATGAATACTTTTTGATGATTTGTGCAGTCATAATCACCATTCTGTCAGTTGCCCTTTTGATACATACGGATTCATTCATTTTTCTATATAGTATTTGACAGGAATAAATCTCTATAGGAGGACTAATATGCTTTTTATAATATTTGTTATTCTATTAATGACTTTTTTCGGCATTGATAACAGCTTTGATTTCAGCATACTATACGGCATAGCACTAACAGGCATTATAATTGCAGGTCTAGCCCACATTGTAACACTGACAACGGCAGTTGCCGATGATGCAAAAAGGAAAAATCTCGGTGCAAGAATAATCTGGACAATACTGACATTTTTATTTGGTTTCCCTGCAGGGGTATTCTATTCCCTGTTTACTTTTAAAACAGGTAAATACGAAGAACGCAAAGATAACAGAAAAAACATAATTTTAGTTATCATATCCATTGCTCTGATGCTTGCTTTTGCCATTGGCACAACATCATTTATGCGTATCAGAACAAACTATGAATATACACATTTCCCAAAATTTATGACTACATATAAAAACAGCGATGGGGAGGATGTAATTTATGACAGAATAGGCATTGCCTACACAAGAGAAGAATATGAAAGCTTTAAATATTATGACCGTGACGGCAAAGCCTACACCCCTGTTTTTGATTACGATGTATTCAGCAATGTACCTGAAATTTACGGTGTAGAGGATGCCCAAAGCAACAAGGAATACACGGAATTTGATATGTATGATTTTCTCATTGACCGTGACGGCTATTTGTTAATCGTTCCTGACAATGAATTTGAATACTCCTCACTCGGTGTTGTATATAACAGCGAGCAGAATATTTGCTACGATATATCATCTGTAGACTGGACGCCCGACGGAGAGATGATATTTGCAAACGGTGAGGACCTGAGCAAAATAACGTATCAGGACATTATTGCACAAGAGGAACAGGACAGCATCACGTTAAGAGATAACGATATTACAGACTTTTTTGGTTTTTTTGAAAGAAGTGACTGGGAATATATGCCGTATCACTGCACAAAGAATTTCTGGGCTGAATATTTTGACGGTTCTTCTGTTTCAGGTCTCAAATCTGCTGAGCTTATAGATATAACCGAGCAAGGAACAGCATACAACGACGAAAGCAAATACTATGTTATCGCAAATGCTAAATGCAAATCTTCCAACAAATCAAGCCAATATAAAACACTGAAGCTTAAGGTTGTTTTTAATTATGATGAGGATTATTCTGAATGGAAAGCAAGCGAAATAACAGTATTACAATAAATATAATTTAACATTTTCAGAATATCATACATTTTGACCGCATATTAATATCAAACAAAAAAGGTTATCTCAACACATATTGTCTGAGATAACCTTTTATTTTATATTACATTTTACAGCTTATCAAAATAAGCTTTATGCGCAGTGATATAAGTCAAACAAAGGGAATGCAAATCATCCTCATACGCATAAAAGGAATGGTCACACTCATCCAATATTTCATTAATTCCGCCAATCCCGTCCCAATCCATATTATCAAGCAGTTCTTCTCTCTCTGCTCTGTCAGCAGGCAGTTCCATTTTAAATGCAGATATAGCCTTTTTACAAATTTCAGCTGTTTTTAATGCGCCAATTTGTGTAAAGGCATTGACCGTTTCACTTGCAAAATTGCCGCTTGGATTATAGAAATACTGGGCAAATCCGCCGTTATTGACCTCTCCCTCAAGTTCCTGAGCGATATAGAATATCCGCTCGTATTCATTAATATTTTCCATAGCGTCGCCATATTTGCATTTTTCTGCTATATGAATATACATATCCGGAACAAGATTATAGGAAGCATTTGAGGAATTATCCTTTTCTTCCTCTGCTTTTTTCTTAAGGAAACGAAATAATCCCATAGCAATCACCTTTGCTGCAATTAATCCTCGCTGTTTGCTTTTGCTCGCTTAGCAACAAGCTCATCAAGAATTCTTGTGTGCTCCTTATCGGTCATAGCATATTTCAATGTCGGAATTGCTGAAAGCAGCATGCCGATTGCAGGAGGAATTGAAATAAGGAAGAACATTGCTGACGCAAATTTACCATCGTTATAGGTAATGAAGGAAGCACCCTCGTTAAGTGCCTGCTGTGTCTGCTCAACTACAACATCAGAAAAGCCTACAGCACCATAAACCAAAGACTGGACAAGAGCAGCAATACCACCGGAAAGCTTTGTGATAAATGACTGACCTGAGAAGAATACACCATCAGGTCTGATGCCATTATGATATTCCTCATAGTCAACACAGTCGGCAATCATAACAGACTGCAGCACGTTAATACCGCCCATTGCTGCACTTGCAAGCAGGAAACAGATGCTGGTAACAATTACCCAGCCAATCGGTGTAATGTCGCCGCCTGCCATTTTAAAGAACACAAAAAGAAGAGCAAATGGAACTGCACCGGCAATAGAATAAAAATTATAAAGCGTCTTATTCTCAAACTTAGAAATAAGCTTAGGTGTAATCAGCATTGCAACAAACTGGCCTACAAATACAGATACAGCAATTAAAGCAACACCAATCAGTCTGCTGAAATTGATGCCGTCTTTAAACAGATTCATAAAGTCGCCGTCTGCAAAATAGTATGTTACAAATGAAATTGCAATCAGCATTAAAAGCTGAATAGGTGATCTTAAAATACCTGAAATAAGAAGCTGGAAGAAAGGCTTACATTTAAACATAATTTGGAAATTCTCTTTAAATGTATAGCGCTTTTCTGAGGTTTCAACTCTTTCTCTTGTTTTAAGACCTGCAAGCTCGAATAAAATTGTGCTGATAACAGTCAAAACAACCACTATAAGAATAAAGCCATACTTTTCAGCAGTAGTCTGGTCATAGCCCTTATTTGCAAAAATACCTGCAACTGCCTGTGCAACAGGTACGATAACAACACCAATACCGCCAACACCTGCAGCAACACGAGCAAGGCCGAGAATCTTTGAACGGTCATTCTCATCCTCTGTCATAAGGGAAGTAATACCCCAAAGAGGAATATCGCAAACAGTAAACACCATTCCCCATGCAATATAGGAAATAGCGGCCCATGCAACAATTAAAATTTTGCCTGATTCAGATGCAGTGGTATAGTTACCATTAATGAAGGTTAAGATTGTAACAATACCGATTATCGCAGGGAAAAAGATAAGATAAGGTCTGCACTTACCCCACTTTGTTTTTGTCTTATCAACAATAGTGCCCATCATAGGGTCATTGATAGCATCCCACACTCTTGCAACGGCAACAATAACACCAATTGCCACAACAGGAATATGCAATACAAACTGTAGGTAGTATGCAACTAAACCGGATGCAATTATATTGTAGATCATATTCTGACCAAACATACCGGCAAGATAACTGACTAACTCACCTTTTGTATATGTGCGTATATTTTTGCTCATAATTTTTCTCCTAACTTTAAATTAATTCTCTGATAATGTTAGATTAACTATACTATAATAACAATTATTACCTAAAATTTCAAGTATAACCGATTATTTTTTATAGAACATTTATAAAAAATGAGCATCTGCAATCAATATCAGTTTTTCGTCAATTGAAATTGTATATATAAAGTCAGGAAAAATGAAAACAACTATAGCTG
>JAIDVA010000402.1 GCA_029059925.1 Eubacterium sp.
AATATTTTATATAAATTTAATATTATAACAAACTTGGCAAGAGTTGTCTATATTGACTTTTATTAACATTTTATTATATAATCAAATTAATATACTGCAAAAATAACTTTATTTAGTAAGGGGTAAATTATGGCTAAGTACAGATGGGAAGATCCTTCCGTTATCAAAGTTAATAAAGAAGACGGCCACGCTCTGATGCTGCCGTTTGATGATGAAGAAAGCGCACTTTCAGGCAAGGAAAGCAAATATAAGCAGTCACTGAACGGAATGTGGCAGTTCCATTGGCAGAGAGGACTTAAAAATCAGCCTGAGGGTTTTGAATTGACCTCTTTTGACAGCAGCTCATGGGATGAAATCAGAGTGCCGTCTGTTTGGCAGACTGAGGGGTATTCCGTTCCATATTATTATGCCTCAACCTTCCCGAAGGCAATCAGCAGGAGCAAGTCAAGGATTCCGTCAATTGACCATAGTATGCAGGAAATAGGCTTTTACAGAAAGTCCTTTGAGCTTGATGAGAATTTTGATGGCAGGGAAATTTTTCTGCACTTCGGTGCGGCAAAAGCAGCACTTGAGGTTTACGTTAATGGTGAACTTGCAGGCTATTCTCAGGGTTCAATGACACCGCACGAATTCAATGTCACCAAGCTTATTAAGAAAGGCGAAAATCTGATTTGTGCCAAGGTTTACCGTTATAGTGATGGTACTTATTTGGAGGACCAGGATATGTGGTGGCTCTGCGGTATTTACCGCGAGGTTTATCTTTATGCTGAATCTAAGCTTTGTCTGAGAGATTTTTATATAAAAACAGATTTTGATGTTGATTATAAAGATTCTGATTTAAGTCTTGACATTTTTCTTGAAAACTATAATAACATAAAGGGCAGCTGTGTAGTTGATGCCAAGCTTATTGCTGAAACAGGCAGGGAGATTGCAATTGGTGATAAGCAGATTGATTTATCAGGCGGTAAGGAAAAGCTGCATCTCGATGCTAAAATAAAA
The DNA here is from genome assembly GCA_029059925.1 of Eubacterium sp. Taxonomy (GTDB): domain Bacteria; phylum Bacillota; class Clostridia; order Oscillospirales; family Acutalibacteraceae; genus Eubacterium_R. The sequence continues at coordinate 1,000 of JAIDVA010000402.1, forward strand.
GCACCTAAAAAATGGTCTGCTGAGACACCGAATTTATATAGTCTCGTAATGACCGTTTCGCTTGATGGTGAAATAGTTGTTGTCAAAACATATAAAATCGGTTTTAAAAAGGTAGAAATTAAAGGCGAGAAGATTTATTTTAACGGTATGCCGCTTATGATAAGAGGTGTTAACCGTCATGATTTTGATCCCGATTTCGGATGGGCTGTTCCAAAGGAGCGTTATACTCAGGATCTTGATATTATGAAACAGAATAATATCAACTCAATTCGTACATCGCACTATCCCGATGATCCGTACTTTTATGAAATGTGCAACAAATACGGCTTTTATGTTATGGATGAATGTGATCTTGAAACCCATGGTGTAAGGCGTAAGGGTGTGCCCGGTTCAAATCCGATGTGGACTGCTGCTGTTGTTGACAGAATGGAGCGCATGGTTCTTCGTGATCGTAACAATCCATGTGTGTTTATGTGGTCTCTTGGTAATGAGGCCGGTGACGGCGATAACTTTATGCGAATGAAGGAGGCTGCTCTCAAACTTGATGATACAAGACAGTTCCACTACGAAGGTGATTTTAACCAGACAAAGAGTGATGTGATTTCACGTATGTATCCGACTGCTGATATTATGGAAAAGCTTGGAAACAGGCAGGAAATTACAATTTCTCTTTATGATAATATTGCAAACCAGTTAGCGGCTGACAGCAAACCGATTACACCCGAAATGTATGAGGGCAAGCCGATTGTCCTTTGCGAATATGCCCATTCCATGGAAAATTCACTCGGTAACTTCCAGGAGTATATGGATGATTTTGAAAAGTATGACAATATGTGCGGCGGTTATATCTGGGATTTTGTTGACCAGACACTTCATGTTAAGGATGAAAACGGTAACGATAATTATCTTTACGGAACTGACTTTGAAAAGCTTGAGCCTAAAAAACTGATTGATATTCCGAATACCACTGCAATGACCGGCTCTAATGTATATTTTTGTGCGAACGGTATTATTGGTGCTGACCGTAACCCTCATCCTCAGATTACAGAGGTTAAAAAGGTTTATCAGGAAATAAAAACCGAAGCTTTCGATATAATGGCAGGTAAGTTCAGGGTTAAAAATAAGTTCCTGTTTACCAACATTTCTGCTTTTAAATGCAAGTGGGTACTAAAGGCAGAGGGGGAAACCATTGAGTTTGGTGAGCTTGATAAATTTGAGTGTGAGCCTTTGTCAGAAACCTTTATTACTATTCCGTATTCAGTTGATGATATCCCTAAGGATAAAGAGGTTGTTTTAACAATTTCTTTCTGCACAAGAAAAAAGACCCTTGGTCTCAAATCTAATTATGAAATTGCATGGGATCAGTTTATTATCAATGAAATGCCTCAGCCGGTTCAGCCTAAGGATGATGGCAGTCTTGATTTTTCAGTTAAGGGTAAAAAGGTAACAGTTGAAAATGATAAGCTTAAGGTTGTTGTTGATAATGGCAGAATTGTAAGCTATATTGTTGATGGTAATGAAATGCTTGCCGCACCGATGATGCCAAACTATTTTCGTGCCCTTACTGATAATGACATTGACTTTTTAAACTTTACCCCTCAATTTTCCAAGCTGCATCCTTACTATATGTGGCAGAGAGCAACTAAGCACACCAAAGCGGTTAAAACTGTTGCATCGGCAGGTAATGATAACTGCGTTGAAATTCATATTGCGTTCAGCACGAAGGGTTTGAAAAATTCTGTTGCAACCTATAAAATTTATCCTGACGGACGAATTTATGTTTACCATTCAGCAACGCCTACAGCCAATATGATCAGATTTGGTTATCAGCTCACATTGGCTAAAGAAATGGAGCATGTTAAATGGTATGGCAGAGGTCCTGTTCCTACGTATTGTGACAGAAAAACAGGCGCTAAGATTGATACTTATTCTTCAACCGTAACGGATTTGGAATATCGTTATATGCGACCTCAGGAATCTTCAAATCGTACCGATATGCGTTATATGACGATTACCAATAAACGCGGAAAAGGACTTAAATTTACGGCATATTTCAATGATCCGCTTAATTTCTCAGCCTATCATTACACAACAGATGGTCTTGAAAAAGCAACACATATCAATAATATTCCATATGCCGATATCACTACTGTTAATATTGATCATATGCTTTGCGGTGTTGGCGGTGATTTGCCCGGTCAGGCATTTGTCCGCGAACCATATATAATGAAAAAAGGAGTTAAACAGGCATACTCGTTTGTTATGGAGCCTGTCAGATAAGCAGTTATGAAAAGAGTATTTGCATTTGTCGGTTTTTCTGTTGCAATTACTCTCATAGTGCTTAATATTATTCCTTACAACTTCATAAAATTTATGCTGTTACCGATAGTGGTGCTTTTTGCGGTATCACTATCGGTAAAGCCTTTAAGACAAGGAAAGGTTATGCCGGTTACATTTGGCAGTATTCTTTTTGCTTGTCTTATTTTTATTGTTATGATGCAGGGCAGTGTTCTGCCGCAAAAATCGCTTGATTCCAAAACTGCCGATTCTGTATTTAAAATTGTCGATATTGAACAGGAGACGAATGACGGCTATATTTATACAATTAAAACAAGTAAAATCAATCTTCCTGATTCTCCGCAGAATATTAAGATTAAAATGAAAACACAAGCCAAGCTACCTGCTGATTATTACGATGATATTTACGCAAAGATTTCGTTTTACAGTTATACGGATAATGCCTTTGATTCCTATGGTGATTACGCAGATGGCATATACATCAGAGCAAAGCTTGTCAGCCTTGATGATATAACCGAAGATACTAAACCGCCGAGTTATTATATATTAATGCTGAGAACTAAAATAAAAGAAATTCTCACGGATGATTTTGATAAAGAAAATGCAGGCTTAGCATTCTCTTTGCTCACAGGTGATAAAAGCATACTTGATGACAGTATCCGCAATGATTTCAGAGTGTGCGGTATATCACATATGATTGCTGTATCGGGACTTCATATAACATTGATTTGTCTTTTGATTTATTATCTGCTGAAATTTATGAATGCTCCGCCGTTGCTGTCAACATCAGTCACTTTTATGGTAATGATTGTGTATATAGGTGTGTCGGGCTATTCAAAATCTGCTTTGCGTGCAGGAATTATGATAGCGGTTATGCTGACTGCCAAGCTTGTGAACAGTAAGGCGGACACTTTGAATTCTCTGGGCTTTGCTGTGTTAATAATGTGCCTGAATCCCTTTGCAGTTACAGATGCAGGTGCATTGCTTACGGTAACATCTGTTCTCGGACTTTGTGTTATCAAGCCTGCTTATGATGAAGTGCTGAGACCGAACAATAAATTATTGTGTTATTTATATGACGGTGTATTTACTGCAATATCCGTGCTGTTATCAACGCTTCCGGTTTGCTGGCTGCTTTTCAAAAGATTGAGTCTTGTGTCGCTTTTTCTGAATATTATATGTATACCTATTATGCAAATAGCTTTGGTATCGGTTTTATTGCTCGGAATTTTTTATGCTGTACCTTATCTTGCATTTTTACCAAAGCATATAGCTGATTTTACGCTTGGTTTGCTTATTAATGTTTCAGATTTCTGCGACGATAAATTCAGTGTTCTGTATCTTGATATATCTGATGAAATCATAGGTGTAGCAATCGCAGGATTGCTTTTGTTTACGGGTATATCACTTCTTGTCAGTAATAAAGTGAATATTAAAATTATTTCCGCTTTTACCGTAATTATATTTAGCGTGGCGGCTGTTTTCAGTGCTTATAATTATAAGAATAATGCCTATGTATGCGTGAGCAGCAGCGGTGCAGCGATTGTATATGATAAGGACAGTGCAGTGATATTGGGTGCTGACAGTAAGGGTGATAATTATTTTATTGATGATACATTATCAGTAAGGAATTTTGACAATGTTTTGGTGCTTGATTCTGATTTTTGCAGAGAAGATATAATGGAGGCTTTTCCGAATGCGGATTTTGATGCTTTCACAGACAGTGAATATATGCTGTGTGACCATATAACTGTAAAATATAATACGGATGTTATATTTGTATCAGTTTATGATAAGGTCTTTAAAATAGATGATGATTGTGTTACAATAGGCGAGTATAATGCTTATAGGAATATATATGAAAAATTTAATGAGAGCAGTGACCTTGTGTTTATTGTTGCTGAAAATGCAAATATGCAGGTGAAGAAGGAGAGATAATGGCTAAGCTTAACGAATCACAGCTAAAAGAGCAAATTAAGAGCGGTAATTATTCAAACGCTTATCTTGTTTATGGTGAGGAAAGCTATCTAAAGGAATACTATATTGCTCAGCTGAAAAAGAAAATTGTTGATCCTGCCTTTGAGGCATTTAATCTTCATCAGTTTGAGGGTAAGGATACTTCACTTGATGATATATTGAAGGATGCACAGATGCTGCCAATGATGAGTGAATACAATTTTGTGCTTGTTCACGATTATCCTGTTGAAAAGTCAAAATCAGACCTTAAATTGCTTACTGAGTTTTTAGAGGATGTACCTGAAAGTACGATAATTATTTTTCATTATGATGCCATTTCGCCGGATACTAAAAGTGCAGGCTTTAAGAAAATTATATCTGCCTTTGATAATGCAGGTGCTGTTGTAAATCTTGAAAAACGCAGTGAAAATGATGTGGCAAAGTTGCTGGTTAGCGGTGCAAAAAAACGCGGCTCAGCCCTTGATACCAATAATGCCAAATACCTTATTTCTGTTTCGGGCAATGACTTGAAAATTCTTCTCAATGAGCTTGACAAGTTGTCTTATTTTGCACAGGGGCAGGAAATTACAAAAAGCATTATTGATAACATGGCTACAAAATGCCTTCAGGCACGTGTATATGATTTGTCCAAGGCTGTTGTTGCGGGTGATACAGACACAGCTTACAGTATTATTGATGTTTTATTCGGTATGAAAGAGGACCCGATATTAATTCTGGCAGTTATCGGCGGTGTTTATGTTGATATGTATAGGGTTAAATGTGCCAAAACAGCAGGCTTTTCCTATGATGATGTTGCAAAGCACTATAACTATAAGGGAAGGGAATTTGCGCTTCGCAACGCTTCAAGAGATTGTGCAGGACTAAGTGAAAATCAGCTCAGACAATCACTTGATGAAATCATGAATACAGACCTGAAACTCAAAAGCACTGCAACGGATAAAAAGCTGCTTTTGGAGGAGCTTATTGTTAAGCTGATTCTGATTGCAAAAGAGGTGTACTATGCTTAAAATAAATGAGGCTGTTATTGTGGAGGGGAGATATGATAAGCTGAAGCTTTCAAATCTTCTTGATACTCTTATAATAGAGACAAATGGCTTTGCTATATATAAGGATAGGGAAAAGCTTGAATTTATCCGCAGGCTTGCAAATGAACGAGGAATTGTAGTTCTTACCGATTCCGACCACAGCGGCTTTCAGATAAGAAATTATGTAGCAGCAGGCATACCAAAGGATAAAATTAAACATATTTATATACCTGATATTTTAGGTAAAGAAAAAAGAAAAGCCCAGCCATCAAAAGAAGGTAAACTTGGGGTTGAGGGTATGAATGATGAATTGCTTGTAAAACTGTTTGCTGAATGCGGCATTGCCTCTAAAGCAGTTGACATAACCAATCCTGTAACAAACTTTGATTTATTTGATTTAGGCTTATCGGGTACACCGAATGCAAAGCAGAATAAAAAGAAGCTTTTGAAAAAGCTTGATTTACCCGAATTTCTTTCAACCAATTCTTTGCTGAGCTATATAAACTCTTCAATGACAAGGGATG
>JAIDVA010000403.1 GCA_029059925.1 Eubacterium sp.
GTAACCGTACCATGCTTAAGTCCTGTTTCAATAAACCTGATACTATTATCAGCAAGCACCTTTTCCGTTTGCATTGGGGTGGCAGAGGTTGTTATGTCGATATCGTCACAAGGTCTTTGCATAAGATAATCACGCACGCATCCACCCACAGCAAAAGCTTCGTAGCCTGCATTTTCAAGCACTGTAATGATTTTTTTTGCACCAATTGATATTTCCATAAACTCACCTGCCTAAATTTGTTATGTGTATTTTACCATAAAGAGAATAATAATACAAATATGAAAATGTTTTTTAATTATTTAATTGCTGCTTTAATCGGCGGCTTCGGCTACTGTCTTATAGAAATAATATACAGAGGCAGAACACATTACTCCATGTTTTTTGCAGGTGCTATTGTGCTGAGTACATTTTATTACATCAGCACAAACTTTCAGCTGTCCATATGGGCAAAATGCCTTATAGGCATGCTGATTATAACAGCAGTTGAGCTTATATTCGGTATTGCTTTTAATATTATCTTAAAGGAACACGTATGGGATTACTCCAATGTACCGCTCAACTTTTTAGGACAGATATGTTTGCCGTTTTCATTGATATGGTTTGTATTATCGGGCATTGCTTTTAAGGTATTGGAAAAAATATAAAATCAGTTAGGAGCTATTGTTCCTAACTGATTTTATATTTATCAAGGTACATTTCAAAGGTTTTCATAAAGCTGCGATTTGATTTACTCTTTGCACCCTTAAGATACGAATGTGTCTGGTAGCTGCGGTTTGACAGTTCAATAATGCAAACTGCAAGATTTGAGCAATGGTCAGCTATTCTTTCAAATGAATTTACGATATCAAAAAACAACATGCCATTTTCAATACTGCACTCACCATTTTCCATTCTGCGTGAATGCCTTTCTCTCAGCTCTGCCTTGAGATTATTTATAACCTGCTCAAGCGGCTCAATTGTTGACGCAAGCCTAATATCATCATCAATAAATGCAGCAACTGCTTTTTCTATAATTTCCGTTACCGCCTTACTCATGACAGTAAGCTCTTTATTTGCAGAATCTGAAAAATGTATACTATCTTTGTGCATCTGTCTTTTGGTTTTAAGGATATTCACACCATAGTCACCTATTCTCTCAAAATTACCGATAGCGTGTGTAAGCTTTGAGATATTAACAGAATCTTCCATACTCAAATTCATCGAGCTGATTTTGACAAGGTAGGTCTCAAGCTCATCTTCAAAAGCATCAAGAATTTTTTCATTTTTACTTATTTTTTCATCCTTGGTATGTGAATATGATTTTACAAAATCTATACAAAGCAGTGTATTATCTTTGGCGAGCCTTGCCATAGCATCGCACTGCTCCTTAACCTTTTCAATTGCATAGGCAGGTGTCATCAAAAATCTTTCCTCAACAAGCACAGATTCTTTTACTTCATCATCATTACGAACAACAAATCGGGCAAGCTTTTCAATCTGATTGCCAAACGGGAAAAGAACTGCAGTTGCAACAACATTAAAAATTGTATGAATCACTGCTATATCTGCCGCATTTACAGTATTATCAACAAATGGCAGTTCAAACACAGCATTAGCACCGTAAAACAGAAGCATTGCAGCGGCGGCACCCAAAGCATTGAATATCAGATGTACAACAGCCGTTCTTTTTGCATTTTTGCTTGCACCGACTGAGGATATGAGCGCAGTGATACATGTGCCGATATTTTGACCGAGTATAATCGGAAATGCTGATGATACGGTGATAGAGCCTGTAACTGTTAAAGCCTGTAAAATGCCGACTGAGGCTGAGGAAGACTGTATGACGGCTGTAAGCAATGCACCGGCTATAATACCCAAAACAGGATTTGAAAATTTAATAAGCAGACTTGTAAATTCCGGAACATCACGCAAAGGTGCTACTGCACTGCTCATCTGCTCCATACCAAACATTAAAACTGCAAAGCCTAGCAGAATTGAGCCTATATTCTTTTTCTTATCTGTCTTGCCGAACATATTAAATGCAATACCAATCATCGCCATAATGGGTGTAAAAGAAGCAGGCTTTAACATGCTTATAAAAATATTTGAACTTTCAATACCTGTCAGTGATAATATCCAGCTTGTAATTGTTGTGCCGATATTGGCACCCATTATTATACCTACTACCTGACTGAGTGTCATGATTTTTGAATTAACAAATCCGACAGCCATAACAGTTACAGCTGATGAAGACTGAATCACAGCTGTAACACCTGCACCCAAAAGCAAACCTTTAATTCTGCTGTCGGTCATTTTTTCAAGAATGGATTCAAACTTTCCTCCGCCGAGCTTTTCAAGTGAAGTTCCCATATAACTCATACCAAACAGGAACATAGCAAGTCCGCCGATTAAATGCAATAAATTAAATATAGTCATTTTTATCACCTCAGCTGCATAGTAAACAATTATAATTAAATCTGCATTTAGTGTGTGTAAAAAACCAGTTAAATATTTACAGCTGTTTGTAAAGGAAAATTAACATTTAATTATATGTAATAAAAATTGTATAAATGATTATAATAATTACTGCACAAATATCAGACTTTTGGAGGCAGAGAAATGAAATACGTATGCGAGGTTTGCGGCTGGGAATATGCTGAGGAAAAAGGATACCCTGACGGTGGAATTGCTCCCGGTACAAAATGGGAAAATGTTCCCGATGACTTTGAATGCCCGCTTTGCTTTGTAGGCAAGGATCAATTCGTAAAGGCAGAGTAAATTTAAACTTCAAATATCACTAAAAATGACGGCAGTTATAAAACTGTCGTCATTCATTTTAACATTATTTAAAAACTATTTTTACAGGATTCTTTTTGTTATACTTTTCAAGCTCTGCACTAAGCTGTTTAAGCTCATCCTCATTTAGCGGAAGCTGCTCCTCCGGATAGTCCCAACGCTCAAAAGGATTTGATCTTGTACACAGCATATGACCATCACTAAGCACCCAAGGAAAAGCTAAAATCTTACGCTTATTCTTTACATAATAAAGAACACCTGATCTGCCTTTTGAGACATTCTTAAAAAATATAAGACCCTTAGCCTGCTTCATAATGATTCTTATTTGCTGATCGGGCGGCAATCTGCGGAACTGCCAGCGATTAACAAGCGGAAAGATTATAATTCCAAGAACAAGTATAACTGCAACAATTACAATTATCTGTGTTGTTGTCATAACTCTACCCCTATTGTTATAATTTCAAACGGCTTATATTCGATAACATCGGTCTCGCCCTCAATGTTCTCAAGCATATTGAGGAGCTTAACTTTTTTATCAAGTCTGATTTTACCGCGTTTGCCATCCTGCTCTGAAAGACGGATAACAGTCATACTGCCGTCCTCCGATCTTTTCATAGCCTGCATATAAAGCGGAGCAAAACACTCACCATTATAATCGGCATCTGACTTAACAAGCGGTACATTATACTGAAAAGCAATATGATTAATGCCTGCATCAACTGCATTTTTGCTGTGCGGCATAATCATATAGCAGAAATCGTGATGACCGATATCACTTGTAACATCGGGACGAATGGTTGCACGCAGAAGCGAGAGTGACATGGTATTGTTATCAAAGCCGATACCATATTTTCCGTCATTAATAAGAGCAACACCGCCGTCTGTCTCTGCAAGGTTTGCCCATTTATGGTGGCAGGTTTCAAATCGTGCCTGCTGCCAGCTTGTATTCTTATGCGTGTCACGCTCAATAAAGCCTGCTGAGGTATCACAAAGTGCCTTACGAGTAAGCACGTTACAGCTGAATTCTGCTTTCGCAAGCTTATGCTTTTCGTTCCAGTCAACAATATTCTCAACCTCAATGCCCCTGCTGCGTCTGAACAGACGGATAAGCATTGTCCAGCTTGATTTATCTGTAGTAAGAACAGTTCTGAAAGTAGCACTCTCGCCGTCCTGCTCGCAAAGTGCAAGAGGCTCACTGACTTTAATTTCAATCTGCTTATCCTTATAGTTAGGAAGAATATCCCAAGCATCATAGTTGCCGGGATAATCTGTGTATATTTTTAGTTTATTGAAATCACCGTCTGCCCATTCTCTGTCATTCTCTTTATCAAAGAGTGATGCAATTGAACCGTCATTATTAAATTTAATGGAGTAGTACGGTGTTTCAACAGTATTACCAACTGTTATCCATTCACCGCTGAATTTATTTGACCTAAGGTTTGCAGATGAAAGTGCAGGTATATTCGGAATCATCCAGTTACCTTTAACACCATAACGTGTAGCTGTACCCTTTTTGTTTGGTATAAAAGTGAGTGCATCACGCGTGAAATTAAGCGTATTGAAATATTTTGAGCCTGTGCCGATAATTTTATCAAGTCTTTTCTCTATATCCTCATAATCAGCCATTGCATCCTCATATACAGGATGAATGTGTGAACCCGGAAGAATATCATGGAACTGATTGATGAGCAGCTTTTTATAGATATCGGTAATCTCAGCAGTATTATCCTCGTCGCGAAGAACAGAAAGCATTTCAGCATCTCTGAGCTTATATTCAAGTCTGCGGTTAGCACGTTTCATATTGGATTTTGTTGTAAAGGTACCGCGGTGCATCTCGAGGTAAAGCTCACCATCCCAGGTCTCAAGATTGTCGTTATCCTTTAAATTTCTTTCAAGGAATTCAGCACCGCCCATATGCTCGCACTTAGGCATAATGGAAAGCTTGTCAAAACGGTGCATCAGCTCAATCATTTCCTCTGTACAGCCTGAACCGCCGTCACCATAGCCAAACATATTCATGGTCTGACCGCCGCTGTCTTTATCAATATAAGCCTCCCAGTTTTCCTGAATCTGTGAAGGCATATTCCAGGTGATAAAGTGTGTCGGAGGTACACAGGCAAGAACATCCGTACCATCAATACCCTTCCATATAAAGTTATTATGCGGAAAACGGTTTGTATCATTCCAGGTTGACATTTTATTTGACACAAAATAGTCAACACCGCTTTTTTTAAGAATCTGCGGCAATATCCAGCTGTTGCCGAAAACATCAGGCAGCCAAGCATTATTAACCGTTTTACCAAACATTCTTTTATAAGTCTGCTGGCCGTAAAGACACTGACGAATAAGGGATTCAGCAGACGGAACATTACAGTCAGGCTCAACATACATTGCACCAACAGGCTCAAACTGACCGTTTGCAACCTTTTCCTTAAGCTCGTCAAACACCTCGGGATAATACTTCTCCAGCGTTTCATAAACATAGGGCTGTGTGTGTGTATATTTGAAATCGGGATATTTATCCATTAATCTGAGCTGAATTAAAATTGTACGCAGATTTTTCTGCACTGCGTGAATTCTGCGCCAATAATACGCAATGTCAAGATGAGAATGCGCAATAAGTGCAACATCACCGCTGCCCTTGTAATTGTCATTTGCAAATACAATATCGTTGAGATACTGCTGACACTCTTCAACACCTGTTAACACATCACTGTCAAAATCAATAAGATTCATTGCATGATTAAGCTCTCTGTTAAGAAAGTTCCTATAGTCCTCATTAAACAAATCACTTTTCGCAATATCAAGCAAGAGCTCAAAATCCCATACTAAATCCTGCACTGCGTGATTCACTGTACAAATATAAGCACCCTCAAATATCTGACGACAGCCTCGAACTGAAAGTGATTCAGGATTACGCTCATCATCAGGCTTTGAACGGTTATAGCCCATCATTTCAAAATGAAGAGTTTTGGTATCATCAACATATGGTGAAAGCAGCATACGCTCTCTGTTTGGGTCAACACCGCCGACGTATTTGCCATTTACCTTAACACAGATTTCAGCAGCGGTTTTGAGTGAAAACCAAAGCTCTCTGCCTTGCAATTCCTTAGGAATATCAACGTCTGATTTGATAAAAGCCGTGCCGTCAGGAGTGAAATACATATCGCCCTTATTAAGCGGTCTGTAATCATCACTGTAATACTCAAATTCCATTTCCGAAATCTGGCGGGCATCGCGAATCATTAAATTTTCAATTTCCCACTTTGTGTCATATATATGTCTTTTAAGCCAGCCAAAACGAAGGTCTGTCCATTCCTCGGGACGCATTGAACGTCTGACTACTTTAATATGTGCCATAATTCAATTACCTCCTTATATATCCTGAAAATAAGGCTTTTTGCGAATAGCATTCACCTTAACAGTCTTATTTAAATCTTTTTTTATCTGCTGCTCAATCCATTCCACACAGCGGTGCAGAATCAGGCACTTTGAGCACTCACCCCTAAAAACAAGTGAAAGCTCATTCCCCTCAAGTGAGACAAACTCTACCCAGCCGCCATCACCCTGCAGCTTAGGCTGTAAAACATTTTCAACATAATTTTGTACTTTATTCATAACGTCCTCCGAAATAAAAAAG
>JAIDVA010000404.1 GCA_029059925.1 Eubacterium sp.
ATCCTGAGGGCGGAACAATGAATATGTCTTTTTCAACACATGGTTCTCATTCTGATTTATACAAATATTTAATGATTGGAAAACAAAGGCATGCGAAAGACGGATTTTTTCTTCGTGCTGAGGGATTTTATAATGTTGCAAGTCATATTGACGATTTAGACAATGAACCTATCCCCTTTGCACCGCCGTTAAAAACGAGCTACGGAGGAAAATCATTGCACGAACAATCACATGGTGAAAGCTTTCTTGCAACCGTGCAAAACAGATTTTCAGGCAACGGACTATATATTCTTGACGAGCCGGAGGCTGCTCTGTCCCCAATGAAATTACTGACTCTGCTTGCGGAAATAAAATATCTCGCCGACAAAAAATCTCAGTTTATCATTTCTACACATTCGCCTATACTGATGGCTTATCCGAATGCAAAAATATACGAAATTAAAGATAATGGAATTTTCTCGGTCAATTATAAGGAAACAGAACATTATCAGGTTACAAAATCATTTCTTGATAATCCTGAAAGAACATTCAAATATTTATTTTCATAAAACAAGGCTCAGATAATCTGAGCCTTGTTTGTCATTTATTAGATGCTATATCATTTTTCGTTTCTTTGATTAATAGTATTGCCTGCAAAAGCATAAGCACAAAAGCAAATATTCTTATTGCACCGGAGACAATATCAAGAACATTGGATATCTCTCTGAATGAGGATACGAGCTTAACATTATTAAAAAACTTCATACTTATCACCTCTCAAGCAAAACAGCATGAGCAATACCGGGAATCGTATTACCCTGCTTGTTTGATGTAGGCGACATAAGTGCACCTGTTGCAACAAACAATACCTTTTTCAGCTTACCCTGCTCCATATTTTTCAAGATATGTGAGCACAGCACACTCGCACTGCATCCGCAGCCGGAACCGCCCGAATTTACATCCTGCTCCTTCAAATCATAAATCAGCATGCCGCAATCCTTATGATAGCCGTTCAGCTTGATTTTATAATCCTGCTGCATAAGCTCATATAACAGCTCGCTGCCTGTATATCCGAGATCACCTGTAAGAATCATATCATAATCCTGTGGCTGCGTGTTCGTATCCTTGAGAAAATCACTGATTGTTCTCGAAGCTGCCGGAGCCATTGCAGCACCCATATTGTTTGCATCTTTAATACCCAAGTCGGTTATTGTACCGATTTGTATTGCTTTAATTTTTACTCCACTGCCCTTTTGAGCTAGTACAGCACTGCCTGCGCCTGTGACAGTCCACTGAGCACTTGGAGGACGCTGTCCGCCATATTCAAGAGGAAAACGAAACTGCCTTTCAGATGAACAAAAATGACTTGATGTACCTGCTACAACACAGCTTGCGCCACCATCAATAAGCATTGAGCCTACCGACAAAGAAAGTGCCATTGTTGAGCACGCACCATAAAGACCGATTGAAGGAATTTCCAAATCTTTCAATGCAAAAGAGGAGCCCATACACTGGTCGAGCAAATCACCGCTGAGTACAAAATCCACCTCTGACGGACTCACATTTGCATCTGACAACGCGCGGATAATCGCATCGTGCAGCATTGCCGATTCCGCAAGTTCATAGGACTGCTGCCCCATCGTTGTATCTTCAAATATGGCATCAAAATCCTGCGCCAGCGGACCTTCTCCCTCTTTTTTGCCGGCAACGCCTGCGTGTCCTGCTATAACGGGAGGGGTATCAAAAAATATAGTTTTTCCTTTTATGTGCATATAATTCCCATAGCCTTTCTGCCCACAAATAATAATTTATATACGCAATATATCCGTGGGCAGATAAGGCGTATAATGGAAATCCAGCCATCTTCAAATGATGCTCTTAGCACATTTGAAGGGCAATATAATCGTTTTTTGTGATTTATCGCAAAAAACACCTCGGTTATATTTTAACCGAGGTGTTCTGAATTATTATTTATGTATCTATCCCACACAAATGGAAATTTTTCTTTAATAAATTTTATAGTAATAACTTTGATAAATAATAATTTATCATAACTTTTGTGAAAATCACTTTTCCCTTATCGCAGCAAAATCCATTCCTACCATTCTTCTATACAAAATCAAACGAATTCATAGCCCAATCCTGAAAGGTTTCAAGTATAGTTGTCAATTTTTTCGAATCTCCAAAACCTTCAAAAATACTGTTTTCAACTTTGCAAAAAATCCAATCATCATCGCCATTGTCTATTTTAATTTCTGAAAATTTTTTATTCTCTAATGTTGTATCAGCAAGGTCAATTTTTCACGCACCATCCCCGGATTATCTAAAGTATCTATTTTAATACCGTAAAAATGTTCCCATTCATCCGTACAGTTTTGTCTGTACCACTCTTGTAACCAATTTAAAACATCCATATCCAACCCTCTCCACTCTTCACAATCCGGTATAAACTTAAGCCTTTAATGTTGTTTTACTCAATCAGTTTCTTAAATTTATAATATCTTTCATGATTCACCTTGAAAGCATTGTGTAACGGTGCGGTGGGAGCGTGATTATGCCATTTTCGCATTTATAGTCAAAATGCGGATAAGAATTATCCCACTTTTCACCGACAAATATCTTGGTCTCTTCGTCATTATTATTGATTGCAACAAGTACATTACTGTCATTTGAGACACGCTCATAGGCAATTGCAGAATTTTCACAGAATACAGGCACAAGCTCACCATCAACAAAAGCTTTTATGCCCTTTCTTATCTGACCTAAGCGTTTATACCATTTAAGCAATTCATTATTCGGATTATCCCAAGCCATACAGCCACGATTAAACGGATCCTTCATTCCCTGCATACCGATTTCGTCTCCATAATAAATTGACGGCACACCGGGTAATGTGAACTGAATAAGTGATGCCATTTTCATCATGGACACACCCTTGAGATAATCATACTGCGAAAGCTCGTTATTGGCAAACTGCCAATCTCTGCCCTTTCCCTCGTTATCAGGACCGGCAAGACGGGTAATCGCACGCTCGGTATCGTGCGTGCCGATATGATTCATAAGTACATTTAAAACCTGCGGTGGATAATTTTCAACTATGCTCATAATGCTGTCAAAGAAATATTCGCCGTGACCGAAGCGGACAAAATTGAGAATTGTATCGTCAAACGGATAATTCATCACCGAGTCCAGCTCTTCGCCAAGTAGATATTTTCTGCGCTGACCATAGGCAAATTTATTTGTGGCATCCTCCCACACTTCGCCAATAATGAGAGCATCTTTATTCTCCT
>JAIDVA010000405.1 GCA_029059925.1 Eubacterium sp.
GTATGAAATATGTGCCTTTGCACAGCATTATTGTCACTTTTCACCGCTTATTGATTTTACTAAAAGTGTATATCCTTCACTTTCATTTGCCCTTAAAAACAGAAAGGTGTATGAAGATGATATTATACTTTACACATTGGAGCTGAAAAACGAGAATGATTACACAAATGATATTCATATTGCAAATAAATGGCTGAAAAATCTGAGCGTTTATGCGTGTCACTTTGATGAAAAGTATCTGAAAAAAGCTATCAAAGAAATGATTAACAATAAACAGATTACTTCAATTCCCGATGACTTTAAAATACATCTTGAAAATCTCACGTCTTTGCCTTCGCCGCGTGCGAGACTTATTGATGTTCCTACAAATACAAGAATGAAATTCCAGCAGGGTGTGTTTTTACTGCTTACAGATTTTCATTTTACAAATACTTATTTTACTAAAAGTGTACGTGATCAATTTTCTATAACCAAGTTTATAATAAGTAAGGACATATGTCCTGATATTTTGAAAATGATTAATAGAGATACGCCTTGGTATTCTTTTAAATATCTTATGGATGTAGAGGGTGCATTTAAAGAGGCTATAAACGACTGCAATGTGCAGTAATAATATGATTTTTGATTTTTTACGGAGGAATTTTTGTGGACATACCTATAGGATTTCAATTACTTTTACAGGCAGTGTTAATTGCAATAAATGCAATCTTTGCAAGTGCCGAAATTGCCATAGTATCAATGAATGAAATTAAACTTGAAAAGCTTGCAGAGGACGGAAATAAAAAAGCAAAGCGTCTTATGAAGCTGACTTCAAAACCTGCAGGATTTTTGGCAACAATTCAGATTGCTATTACTTTATCCGGCTTTTTAGGCAGTGCTTTTGCTGCTGACAATTTTTCAGAGATAATTGTTGATTGGCTTATCGGTCTTGGTGTGACAATCAAGGCGTCAACGCTTGACACAATTGCTGTTATTGTTATTACAATTATTCTGTCATATTTAACTTTAGTTTTCGGTGAGCTTGTTCCAAAACGATTGGCTATGAAAAAAGCTGAGAAAATTTCTTTGGCTCTTTCCGGACTTATTTATGTTGTTTCCAAGCTGTTTACGCCGATTGTATGGTTCCTTACAGCTTCAACCAATACCGTTTTGCGTCTATTTCGTATTGATCCTAATTCAGAAGACGAAGAAATATCTGAGGAAGAAATCCGTATGCTCGTTGATATGGGAAGTCAGAAGGGAATTATTGACAAAAACGAGCAAAAACTGATTGTCAATGTTTTTGAATTTGATGATAAGAATGCGGGAGAGTTTTCTACACACAGAAAGGATATCCTTGCAGTCAATTTTGATGATGATATAGAAATGTGGTCAGATATTATAACACACAGTACACACAGTATGTATCCTGTGTATAAAAATTCTATCGACAATGTTGTTGCTGTTTTGGATTCAAAAAAGTTCTTAAGACTTGATAATAAAACTCGTTCTGTCGTTCAGAATAATGCGTTTTCACAGCCTGTATATGTTCCCGAAACAATGAAAATTGACGTACTGTTTGACTTGATGCAAAAGAGTCATAATCATTTTGCAGTTGTTCTTGATGAATATGGTGGAACAGTAGGCATAATTACTATGAATGATTTGCTTGAGCAACTGGTTGGTGACTTAGATAATGAAGAGGCACAGCCTGATGCTGACCCTGACGTAGTAACCTTAACAGATAAATCATGGAAAATTAAAGGCTCTGTCTCTCTTGATGATGTTGCTCAGCTTACAAAAGCAGATTTGCCTGTTGATACCTATGAAACACTCAGCGGTTATATATTTGGTCTTTATTGCTCAATACCGGATGATGGAACCAAATTCGCAGTTGAAACCGATAATCTTGATATAAGAGTTCTTGATGTAAAAAATCATACTGTATCAAGCTGTATTATTACAAAAAAACAATAATTGTACTTTATATTTTTAACAATAAAAGGCAGTAACGTTTTTCATTGCGTTACTGCCTTTTAGGCTAATTCGTTTATTTTTCTATTACAGAAACGGGAGTAAAGCCTGCGTCTGTAACTGCAGCTTTTAATACATCATCTGCTACATTGTTATTAAGCTTAACTGTTGCTGATTTTTTCTTTAAATCAACCTTTGCAGCCTTAACACCGTCAAGCTGTTCAAGTGCTGATTTTACAGCAGCAACACAGTGCTCGCATGACATACCTTCAACGCTTATAATTTTTTTCATTTTGTATACCTCCATAT
>JAIDVA010000406.1 GCA_029059925.1 Eubacterium sp.
ACGTGTCAAAAGCACCTGATACCATTTGCTTTTTCGGCACACTATAGGTATATGTCGGGTCAAGCAAAGCAAATTTGGGATTACATTTAGGATAATCTCTGCCTGTTTTAATCTTAAGCTCTTCATTCGTAATAACTGCACCGCCGTTCATCTCACTGCCTGTTCCTGCGGCTGTAACAATGACACCAAGCGGTAACGGCTCAAAATCTATAACACCCGACTGAGCCCAGAAATCATTCCAGATATCGCCATCGTACTTCGCAGCAAGGGATATAGCCTTACAGCAATCCATAACAGACCCACCGCCTGCACCAAGAATAAGTGACACATTACTTTCCCTTGCAAGTTTCGCCCCATCGAGCACCTTCGTATAGGTAGGATTTGCCATAATTCCCGAAAACTCAACAACTGTTTTACCTGCATTTTCAAGCACTGCCATTATTTCGCTGTAA
The DNA here is from genome assembly GCA_029059925.1 of Eubacterium sp. Classification (GTDB taxonomy): domain Bacteria; phylum Bacillota; class Clostridia; order Oscillospirales; family Acutalibacteraceae; genus Eubacterium_R. The sequence continues at coordinate 453 of JAIDVA010000406.1, forward strand.
ATTCTGTTTCGCTTGATTGATCCGCCGCCATATGCAAGCATAACAGTATCACCATAATGACTTAAAAGGCAGGCAAGATATTCTTTAACACAGCCTTTACCGAAAATTGCCTTTGTCGAATTTTCAAAAATAAAATTGTTCATAACCAACCTCCTTTTAACAATTACATTATAAAAAAATCGAGACCTCATAAGAAGTCTCGATTAGTTATTCAGTATATACCTTAAGGTTATAACTCGTTTTCTATAACCGTGTGAAGCGCAGACAAAAGCTTTTTAATATTGTCACTTGGACTATCAGAGTGAAGAAGACCATAAGGGACAGAATATTCCCACTCAACAGGCACAATTTTCAAAAGAGGATGTACACCACTCCACGCATTAATTGCCATTAAAATATCATTACTGTTCTGGCACCGATTAAAAACATCAACATTATAAAAATTAAAATCTACAATATTAATTTCAGGATGATTCGTCCATATTTCATCACGTAATCTGTCAACATAGCTGCTCCATCCTCTGCGTATAAGCATTAAGTTTTCACCATGCAAATCTTCTATGCACAGTTTTTCCTTTGCTGCCAATGGATGATTAAGTGAAAGTGCACAGCAAATCGGAGTTTTGCAAATTTCAAGCCCCTTACAGTGCTTTATATTGAAATAGGATTCATCAAAAATACCTGCAACAACATCAATATTCTGCCCAAGATTGTTAAGTATTTCTCTTGCATTTTCAGGTGTATTTTCAAAAGGAATAAGCTGAAATTTTATATCAGGATAAATTTTATGTATCTTAGGCCATAAATCCACAAGCAGCTGTGTAGGTGTCATAGGTGAAGATCCGATACGTATTGTCGCATCGTCCTGCATAACATTTTTTGCTCTTGCAATGGATTCACTGCTGTATTGAATAATGTATTTTGCATCATTGTAAAATGACCTGCCTGCATTTGTCAGAACTAGACCACGATGTGTCCGCTCAAACAACTTAATATCAATACTTTTTTCAAGAAGATTAATCTGCTTGATAACGGCAGTCGGTGTTATGTACAGTTCCTCCGCTGCCTTATTGAAGCTGCCGGCATCTGCAACACATATGAATGTATCTAATTGAGAATTATACACAGCACCACTTCCTTTATATGATTAATATTGAGGTACTTTCATCATTATTCCAAATACAAGCTATTCGGCTTGCCTGTGGAATTAGCCAAATAATTATCGACCAAGCTGTCATTAAGGCTGTATCGTAAAACACACTAGCAGAAAACCAATTGCTTGCTTATCTAACGATAAAATTGTCTGACTCGGCTTTACAGCACAGCAACGATATTTCATAAATTCTCTGTTTAATTTTATCCATATCAAGAAGCATTGACTTTTTGCCGTTTTCTGTAAGCCACTTTGCTTTTCGACCCCAAAAATTTGTTCTTGACATCGTATAAAATTCATAGCTGTTTTCGGTGTCCCCTTTAACTGCCGAGAATAAATTTTCAATTTCAGCAGCTAATTCAGGTGACTTCTCACGCATAAAATACAATTTGTTCACCTCACGAA
>JAIDVA010000041.1 GCA_029059925.1 Eubacterium sp.
TTATAATATCACTAATAAATTACAATGGGGGAGTTTGTGGTGAGTCCAATTTTACTATTAACAGCAGACGACAGTCCAACCTTCACAGCAACTGTCGTTATCGCAGGTATTGGTATCGTAGTCGGTATGCTGCTCCTGCTTATTCTTATATTTAACTTGTTCGGAAAATTCGTTCCTGTTCTTGAGCGTGTAACAAATGCAGTCAATGCAAAAATTGCTGCGTGGTGGGCAGGTGTCAAAGCAAAGCATGCAGCAAAGAAAGCTGATAAAAAAGATGAGAGTGTACAAGGTTCAGTGCTTGAACCTGTTCTGAATACACCGCCAATTCCCGAAAGGTCTGCACCCGCTCCGGTAGTTGAGCAGGGTATAAGCGATGAGGTTGTGGCAGCTATTGCTGCAGCTGTGGCAGCAACTGAAGGCTCAGGTGCTGTTGTTCGTTCAATTAAAAAGAAAAATGTCGGTGGCAGGAATCCGTGGTCTGCGGCAGCTACTGCTGATAACACAAGACCATTTTAAAGGAGGGGCATTGAATTATGGAAATACTTCAGGGTGTTTGGGAAGTTATTGTCAGCATTTTTTCAAACTCAGGTTATGCGTTCTTCTTTACAGCCGAGGGTGCAAAGAATTTAGTTATGATTTTGATTTCTTTTGTATTTCTTTGGCTTGGTATAAAGAAAGGCTTTGAGCCCTTGCTTATGATTCCGATTGCTTTCGGTATGCTCCTTGCGAATATACCCGGTGCAAATCTTGCAGTTCAGTATCACGATTTAGATGGTTTTAGAGATTTGCTTGCCGGTCGTGGAGAATTTGTCGGAGCAACGCCCGGACTTATGGACTTCTTATATTTTGGTGTTAAAGCAGGAATCTATCCTCCGCTTATTTTCCTTGGCATCGGTGCTATGACTGATTTTGCACCTCTTATTGCAAATCCGAAGAGCTTTATTCTCGGTGCAGCAGCACAGTTTGGTATCTTCTTTACTTATATCGGTGCTATTGCTTTAGGCTTCGCGCCTAATGAAGCAGGTTCAATCGCTATTATTGGTGGTGCAGACGGACCTACGGCGATATTTGTAACGTCCCAACTTGCTCCGGAACTTTTAAGTACAATTGCTGTGGCGGCATATTCTTATATGGCGCTTGTACCAGTCATTCAGCCGCCGATTATGAAAGCACTTACAACGAAAAAAGAGCGTGCTGTTGTAATGGGTACTCTTCGCCCGGTATCAAAGCTGGAAAAAATTCTGTTCCCGATTGTTGTAACGGTTGTTGTTTCTTTACTCCTTCCGGATGCTGCATCTCTTGTCGGTATGCTGATGCTCGGTAACCTGCTTAAAGAGAGCGGACGTACAGAGCGTATCGCAAAGGCAGCTCAGAATGAGCTTATGAATATTATTACAATTATGCTTGGTATTTCTGTCGGTGCAACAACTTCTGCACAAACCTTCCTTAAAAAAGAAACGTTTTTCATAGCCGGTCTTGGTGTAGTTGCATTTGCTCTTGGTACTGCCAGCGGCGTACTCTTCGGCAAGCTTATGTATATCTTCACGAAAGGTAAGGTTAATCCGCTTATCGGTTCAGCAGGCGTATCTGCTGTTCCTATGGCAGCACGTGTGTCACAGAAGGTTGGTCAGGAGTCAAATCCATCAAACTTCCTTCTTATGCATGCAATGGGTCCGAACGTTTCAGGTGTAATCGGCTCAGCTGTAGCAGCAGGTGTATTGCTTACTCTTCTCAGATAACAGAATAAATAATTAAAATGCGTGGTGAATTTCACCACGCATTTTGATTTTGTAAATTATTGTTTAGAATATTAATTGGTGTTTTGTTTTACATCGTAGGGGCGCACACTGTGCGCCAGCAAATATCATAATTATGTAACGGGCGAACGATGTTCGCCCCTACGTTAGTGTGGATTACGTGGTTCGTAGGGAACGATTGTTTAACCTACACTTGATAATATAAACAATAATTTATAT
>JAIDVA010000042.1 GCA_029059925.1 Eubacterium sp.
CCGAGCCTTATCGTCGGCAGCGTCAGTTGTGTATCAGAGACATAATATAGAAAGCTTTCTATTATAAAAGAAGGCGGTGTGTCTGCTCCTCAGTTTACAGATGAGGCAGATAGTGTTAACAGCGCAACAGTAACAACGCTTAATCTTTATCTTGAAGCAGATGCAGTACAGTTTAACCGTTTTGAAACCTTCTGGAATATTACCGAAATTCCGGAGCAAACAAATATTCCTGATGAAATAACAGACTAATCCAGCAAGTGAGGAATTTAACTATGATTAAACATAATCAAAGAAAAGTGAATATGCGTATAATCAGTATTTTTCTTGCATTTATAATATTTTTGGAAATGATTCCGGCAAATGTAGTTTTTGCAAACGACACAAGCAGCGGCAGTGTATCCGATAGTCAGCAAACAGAGGATATAATCAGCGATGCAAGAGAAAAAGCTGAAAACGAAGTTTATGATGCTTTAAGCAGTGCAGGCCTTGAAAAAATCCCAACCCTTGAGGAATACTATGCCCAAAACGGTGCACCAAAAATTATCTCTTTAACCGAATTTATAGCGGATGTTGGTGTTTATTCATCGTTTAATGCTTCTACGGCCGGTAAATATAATGATTACAAAATCCGAATAGATACAGCTGATGAGCTTTATCAGTGGAGCCAGAATTGTAACAGCATTATTGCCCAGGAAAAGAATTTTTATCTTTCTGCAAACTTTATTTTGGGCAATAATATTGAGTATAAAGGCGGCAGCTATTCAGACGATGATAATATGTCATATTATCGTCCTGTAGGTTCTGAATCAGCACCTTTTAATGGTACATTCGACGGACAGGGCTTTGAAATTCGAATGCTTGCCTTTGATACATACAATACTCCTGACGCTCCATATGGCTACGGCCTGTTTGGTGTTATAGGTGAAAGTGCAACTGTTCAGAATCTTGGCTTAAATGGCGTTTCTGATATGACTGTAGACGGTCATGCTCCTATTGCAGTAAGACTTGGTATGATTGCTGTTATAAATAAAGGCACAATCAACAAGGTTTATTGCGATTTAACTGAATTTAATGGTGCTGAATATACTGCTAACTGTGGCTTTGCAGGTATTGCATATGAAAATCAGGGCACTATTTCTGATGTTTATTATGCAGGTGCAGATAATGCCGAGAGCGAGGAAAGTGCTTTTCTTCACGACCCTGTTTGCGCCCAAAACAGCGGAGTAATTCAGAATGCATACTATGATAAAACAGTGTATACACAGGATATAACAGGTGTTTCATCTGATGAAGCTTCACCGGTTACTGCGTTAAGCACTGTTGAATTAAAAACTCTTGGTCAGAATAATACCGATGATGATATTGAATTTGCTAATGATACTACTGAGTTTTATCATTGGCATATTGTGCGTAAAGCACTTTCTTCTGATACTATAGCTAATATAACTTCGACAGCCAATATCAATAAAAATTTCGTATATCCTAAATTATATGGATTTACTTCAGAGTTAAGGCAATATAGTTTTAGTTATTCATCAACACCGAATAATGAGATGGAGCTTTCAACTCCTGCAGATTTGGTTTATTTACCTGCATCGCCTGAATATTTAGTATCTAATAATTATTGGCGTTTTGTATTTCGTTTAACTGATAATATCGATATGAGCTATGTTGCAGACAGTGCATATACTCCGTCAGCTGACTACTTTCATGGTCATATTACAGGTAAGACCGATGATGCATCGCAGTATAACAATAGCTATTCAATTATAAATCTTTGTATCAATAAGCCTGCAGTTTACGTTTCAGGCGGAATTAAGTACTATTATTATGGGTTAATAGGACGTAGTAACCCAACAAGGGTGCCTGATTCTGATATCGTGGGTCAGAATGTCGGCCCGATTTCAGATATTAATTTTATCGGCGGCGGAATTACAACCGGCGACTATGATTTCTCAGACGGATTTTCTTCCGGTACGTTCCAGCTTTATATGGGCATGGCATGTGCCTTTATAGCCAGCGCTGGTTCTGTTGTTAATATCAGTTCAACAGCAGATGTAACATATTCTGATGAATCTCTTACAATCAAAGCAAAAATCGGCGGCATTTTTGGACATGTTTTTTGCGAGCGGCTTGAAAATATTGTGAATTACGGGAACGTTTATGGCGGCACACATGAGTATGTAGACGGATATAACGGAAACGCCAGCACGTTAGGTGGTGTTGCAGGATATGGTACGGTATCTGGTAATCAACCAAATACTGCGCGCTATCATATGAAAAATGTTGTTAATTACGGCTCTGTTGCAGGCATAGGCGTTTACGGCAGCTTAAGCACTGACCCTGAGCGTATGCAGGCAGACCATACAGATAATAATTCAACAAAATATGTCAATCGTGCCAGATACTATTATACCGGCGGTGTTATAGGTTATAGTGAAACTAATATTTGTATTGATATGATTGCGAATTTTGGTGAAGTGTTTGATGTGCCTTCTGTAAAAAAAGAAGTGCCGGTTTATGATAATCAAAATAATCAAACGGGCACCGAAATGCGCTATATCGGTATTGTGCCTGACGAGGATTCCTATATACTTAATTATGAACCCAGATTAGGCGGAATAACCGGATATGTTTTGGGTTCCGGAGAAAATAATTCTGAAACGTATTACGGTTTTGACAATGCAACAGCAAAATTTGTTGATGACACAGGCTTTTATTATCGTTGTTATAATTTCGGCGGCATAACAGCCGCTGAATCAAGATGTGGTTACATTGGCGGTGTGAGGGCATTCGACCAAACTTATTTTTCTGTTATTAATAATAATAATTTCGGAGATATTACCTGCTATTCTTTAAATTATGTTCGTGGAGTAGGCAAAGAATATACCCGTTCCACCGGTAAGATGTATGATTCTGCAAACTATGGCAATATTTATGTAGATAACAGCAGCCGTTCCGGCAGACAGACTCATTTTACCAACTTCAAATCATATAATCTTTATGGTGTTGCTCCCGGATATGCGGTTAGGTGCAGCAATTACGGTAAAATTACATATAGCTATGGCGGTTATATTCCGTGGTCATACCATGTTACAACGATGAATGCAGCTGTATATGCTGATATTGTATTTTCAGGTGTTTCAGGCGTGTGTAATTCCTGCAGCAATTATGGCGACATTAATGTGAATACCTTTGATAAATGGACCGGTGAATATTCCTATGTTGATATGACAGCCGATCATTTCCTGAAATCAGCAAATGGGCAGGAGCTTTACACCTCATATACATCGGCACATTCTAATCAAAGATTCAGATCTCTTTATGTTTCGGGTGTTGCCGGTCAAAGTAGCGCTTCGAATTGTGTGAATTACGGCAATATTACTGTAACAGGTACACCTGAAGACTATGATAAACTTGCTAAAACCTATGACGAGCTTGTTGAAAAGCTTGGCTTCAGCCCCAATGCCGAAAGAAGACAGCAGCATCAGGGTGCAGCATCAGGCGTTATAAATGGTTGGGAAACTCGTACTGTTAATGGTGTTTCGATTGCCGGAACTGGTCTTGATTCAGATAGAACTGTTCGTAATGCACAGAGACTTTTCAGCGAATGTTTTGTTGGTGCTATAAGTACTACTTCCAATGCAACGTATACCATGAGCAATTGTGTGAATTTGGGTGATATCACTATTACGGATTTTGCAAACTCTAATGCCGCTTTCGGAATTTCATATTGTGGTAGAATATCAAATAGTGTTAATAAAGGCAACCTCACTGTTACCGCAAATTCGTCAAGCACTGTCACGGTAGCCGGAATTGTACGATATTCAGATTATGTAAGCAATTGTATGAATACCGGTAATCTGACTGCAAACAGCCTTGATTGTGCTGCTTATGTTACCGGAATAGTTTATGAATTATCATCTACTGTATGGAATATTTCAAATTGTATTAACCTTGGCGATATTACGGTAAACAGAGTGGGTGAGCAAAGACATAGAATAGGGGCTGTAAATACATATGTATCAGGTGTTTTAAGATATCTGCATACTGCAATGGGCGGCTCCATTTATGGCTGTTCCAATTACGGCGATATTAATATTAAATATGATGCTAAGCGATATATTTCAGATGATCTGGATAGAACCTGTGACACAGCCCGTCTTGAATTTTATGATGAGACAAACAGTACAACGTATTTATATGACAGAGCCAATGATGACGTATCAGCAGGCGGTGTAATTGGTTCCGGGTCCAATGTGCAGGGTACAAGTGCACATACTTGTAATGTTAACAGCTGTATAAATCAGGGCGATATTTCTATTGATTGCAGGCAGATGTATGCTACATCTTCGGTTTATGCAGGCGGAGTTGTAGGCTATTATGATGGTGCTGCTGATAATAGCTTCGGCGGAGTTGTCAATGTTTTTTCAAACCTTGTTAATCACGGAGATGTAACAATATATACAGAGTCGGAGCCTTATAATAACAACACCGCTGCAAATTATAGGTTAGGCGGAATTTTTGGTCATCTTATCAGTGCACATCCCGCGGTCGGTAAGCCTGCAGTTCGTTTTGTTGTTGAAAATCTTTTGAATACCGGCTCTCTGAACGGTACAGCAAAAAAAGCAGACGGCAGTGATGTCCTATATCGTTTGTATATCGGTGCCATGGCAGGAATTTTAAGGTATGGTCAATATAACCGTGAAAGTAATCTTACAATTAAAAATGTTTTAAACTATTCCGACAATGCTTTGATTGGTTATAAACAAGATTTTACGCAATGGTACCTTCAGTCTTATGAAAACGGAAACGGCGTTACTTTGTCCGGCGGAAATAAAACTTATTCTAACCGTATTACGCTTGAAAATCTTTATTCTGCTTCCACCGAACACGAAATAATAAAAATCGGTGCTGTAAATATGAAGGACGAAAACGGCGCTGCTGTTCCGCAAAGATTGTATTCAGTCGGCGTTCTGACAACAGAAGCGGAGAAGAACGGCGAAAAGGTTACAACCGATGATGACGATTTGCGCACATATAAATATATTTATCCTGTTGCCGATGAAAATGGCGATGAAGCAGAATCTGCCTTTTTTACCATGGGCTCTGCAGATTCCGATACAGGTGTAATATGTGCGCTCGGCTATCTTGATTACGGTGCTCTTTCAACTGCTTACAGAGAAAAATACAGTAATCTCAACGGCGGAAGCTATGATACCTCAGAGCCTGAAGAGCCGGAGGATCCGGAAAGCCCCGAATATGAAGCATATCAAAAATGGTTTAAGCAGCTCGGCGGTTTTGTTTTGACATCTGCAAAGCCGGGAGAATTGGGCAACGATTATTTCCCGAATCAGTTTGTTCCATCCAATGTTAAACCCAATAGCACGGCAGATATATGGTATACAGACGATATACACACAGCTCTTAATACATATTGTGCACAGATTGATTTGCTTGATTTGAATGATATTCTGCAGTTTGTTGTTACAAACGGCACAACCTCTACAATATCAAAGCGTCATGAAAAAAACGAAACGGAAAATACCATTTACGTTTATGTTCAGAACGAGATAGCTGAGGATGATTTATCTGTTCTTTCCTACCAGATTTCAAGCGGTGCAAGTGTTGTTTTTTACCGCGACGCTTCTCATACAAATGAAATCGAGGATATTTATAACGAAACAATAGTTATGAACAGGGAAGAGGATGCAGAAGGCAATACACAGTATGATTATCAGCTTTATGCACGTGTAACGGCACAGAATGGCGATGTGGCAGATTGGGTAATCAGGCTTCAGAGCACTTCGGCAGAGCCGAGCATATCACTTACCTCTGCGATTATTACTAATTCAGGAGCAGGAAACAATTCTACTGTCAGAACGTATTATCCAAGTATATCTGATGAGGCATTGCAGAGCAAAAACCTTTGGGATTATCCTGCTTATTGGTCTACGCCTTTGATGAATTTGAATATTGAAACCAAGAATATTGAGGATGGTTATAATTTATATAATCATATGACAGCATATTATTATATACAGAATGCTTATGGAATTACCGATGCAGGCTTCAATAACGGACTTGGCAAAAGCACTTGTCTTGCAGATTTGCTTGAAAAGGATTCAGCCTACACAATGGATGAAAACGGCGATATCCGTTATAATAATGAAATTGTTGCAGAACTGATTTATAACGGAAGGGACTATAAATTAGTCCCTGAAACTGAAGAATCCTTTGCATTGAAGGCAGAAAAATACAGCTGTGTTAAATCAGAAGATGCCCCTGATGATTATTACCTTAATAATGAAGGTGCAAATATTCTTTGGGAGTTTGTTAAGTCAGATGGCTCAACCCTCATTTCACGCAGTGATGAAGATTTCTTCAGCGAGGAAAATGGTGCATTAAAGCTTAAATACAATAATAAAGAGCATTTTGAATGGGCCACAACAAATACAGTGCAAACAAAGGAAGAGGCCGATATAAACGGCAATCTGCTTGGCAGCTATTTGCTGTATAGTGCTGGCGGCGCTTATCGAAAGGGCGGTTATTTCGAGTTTGAATTTGAATTTTCAAACGGAAGCACGGATTCCTTGTACCTTGCTTATTTAAGAGGTGATGGTCTTAAGCCAAATGGTTATTCCACATTTAATAATACAACTTTAGGAAATACAGCTGTGCTGGATAACTCAGGTCAGTGGAATGTCAGCGAAACTGTAAGAGATCAGAGATATGATGGCTATGGTGCCTTCAGCAGCTATGGAGATGCTGCCGCAGCTATTAAGCAGGCATATGATGACGGAAAAGAAATTCCATATGTAAGTTATAATAATTTAACAAATTATAATAATGGAAATGCTCCTATTTTTCCGTGTACTTCAAATTATAGTCTTAACTATTATGCAGGTTCTACAAATGGTTATTGGCATTTTAGCTCATTATACGCTGCCGGTGATGAAACCACGCTGAAATCGCTTATTTTGCGTAATACAACTTATAATGCAGCACTTTTCAGACCTATGATTTATCAGGTTCACCGCAATGCTGATGGTTCAGTTGACTATATGGATATAATTGTTCAGACCATGAGTGAGGATTTAGGCCTTACCCGTTATTATCCTGTTAAAGTAAGCTATCCTGATTCAACAGTTGACAGGATTTCAGTCCAGTACAAGGATGCTGCCGACAGCTATTATTCCCCGGCAGATTCCTCTACCGTTCAGATAGACGGCGAGGAGCAGACTGTTTACGAAGTTCCAAAGGGTACTGAAAGCAATTTCTCAATGCTTTCTCAATACAGCACCTCTCCTTTATCTACTCCTTTCTCTGAATACAATTTTGCATCGGGTACGGCTAAGCCTGAAACACAAACAGCATATAATTATGACAGCTTATTTACTGTTGAATTCTGCCCTGAAGACGGCAATACCTTTACCCATATCGGTAATGCAACATTTACATCAGGTGTTGGCTTCAGATTGATTACTGACAAAAGTTCACCTGCCCAGGTAACTGCTATAATCAACAGAGCAAGTAATACGACAGTTTCGATGACACTTAACGGTAATGCGACAATGGGCTATTACCGCATAACTCCTGTTTTTGCAAAAACAGAATATTTCTATCTTTATGAAGATGCAGTAAAGTTTGCTGAATCTTTGGATACAGGTGTCAGCATTACAGGCCTTGATAAGTGCTATGAAATTGTTGAAGAGAAGTCTGACAGGGGATATCCTATATACAAAACAATTATGTATATGGCATATGACAGCACAATTATACATAAACGTGCTAATGACGACAGTTATCTTAAAAATATTTTCATGAGTAATGATATCGGCTCAACTGTAAATCTCTCATCTATTAATGCTGATGCTATCTGGGACAGCACAAATCCTTACGCTCTTGCTGAAAGTAACCAGCAGCTTGAAAAGCATAAAAGTATAGATGGCGAAAGTAATATAATCCGATTTTCAGACGGAAAAATCTTCTACAATGCTGACCCGCTTACTGATGATACAGATACCTGTATTGAAAATGTTAATTCGTTCGCAGTTTATTCTTATATTAGTACAAACAGAAGAATAAACGGCATTCAAACAAGTATATCAGAAGCGTATCTGGATATGAATAAGGATTATCTGCCGGGTAATAGTACTTTGTATTATTTGAATGGTGCTCGGCTCGATTCGGAAGGTGATATTGTAGAGGGTACAGGTGAATGGACACAGGTAGAGTTTGATAGTAACCGTCAGGTTATTGACAGTCAAAAGGAATTCTTCCGTTATAAAAACTTTGCAGGCGAAACGGACGTTAAGGAAGCAAAAATGTTTAAGGTTGTTGCTGAAAACGGCAATGTATCTTATTACACAATCAATGCTTTGCAGAATAAGCGAAATAAATCAATCAATGTTAGGGTGGGCGATTTTGTCAGAGACGGAATCACCATAACAGAAAAGGATAAAGGAACACAGGAAAACCTTGCTGCACTGCTTGAAACCTATGGTACATTCAGTGTTTCGCTTAATTGTATGATAGACTCCTCTTCCACAACCATTCAGACAGGGTATTACAACCAGACCGGTACTGACGGAAATGAATTTTATAATCTCAAGTTCGGTAACTATGATATTATTTTAAATGTTCCTGAATCAGCGGGCTATGAATACGAGGTTTATTATTTCGGAAGCGGTAATAAGGTTGAGCTTGAACGTTCACCTGATAATCCTAATGCTTATCGTTTACCTTTGCGTTTTAAAAATCTTATTGGCGAAGGTAATTCTATTGAACTTTGCGTATCTATTAAAAAGCAATCAAATGCTGATTGGGGTTATATGATTCATAAAATCTTTCAGCGGTAATCAAATTTGATTTAAGCAAATACGAAAGCCTGCTCTTGCGAGCGGGCTGAGTAGTGCTGCGCTATAATTAGGATGGATTTTTTTGATAAAAGGTAAAAAATTGCTGCGTATTGTTTTATTTTGTGCAGCACTTGCAGTTTTTCTAATTGCAGGATATCAGCTTTACAGTTATTTCAGTGAAATAATTGCTGACGAAAAATTTAAAAATTCAATCGCTGATGAAGTAGTTGAGGCAGTTGAAGTGGAGGAAGATTATTCCGATAACAAGGAAACACCTCCGATTTCTGTTGATTTCGATGCTCTTAAGAGTGAGAACGAGGATATCGTGGCTTGGTTATATTGTGAAAACACGCCAATTAATTATCCTATAGCTCAAAGCAGTGATAATAGTTATTATCTAAACAGAAGAATTGATAAGCAATACAGTAAAATGGGAACTCTTTTTTTGGATTATAGAAATGCCTTTGATTTTTCAGATTTAAACAGTATTGTTTATGGTCATAATATGAAAGTTGATGCTATGTTTGGTGTATTGCCTAATTATCGTGAGCAGGAGTATTATGAGTCCCATCCTGTTATGTGGCTTTTTACACCGCAGAATAGTTATAAAATAGAACTTTTTGCCGGATTTCTTACAACTGATACCTCTGATATTTATTCAATTAAAGGCAGCAGAGAGGAATTAAAACAGTATTTAAGTGAAGCTGTTTCCTCGTCTGTTTTTACATCGAATATTGCAGCATCACCTGACGAAAATATTATTCTGCTTTCAACCTGCAGTTATGAAACTGATAATGCAAGATTTGTTTTATTGGGCAATTTAATACCTGTTAATTAAAGATATTTGGAATGCCTATAGCGATCCGAATATTTAGTGTTGGACAGCTATAGTTGTTTTCATTTTTCCTGACTTTATATATACAATTTCAATTGACGAAAAACTGATATTGATTGCAGACTGTCTCTTATAAACATCAGACGCTGCCGACCATAAGGATCGTT
>JAIDVA010000043.1 GCA_029059925.1 Eubacterium sp.
CTTTTATATTAAAAGCATTTTATATTATTCTTCATCAAGCAACTGCAAAAGAGCGGAAAGTCTCGGATCTATATCCTTTTTGCAGTCACATTTACTGACATTTAGATTGGCTCCGCACTGAGCACAAAGGCCCTTGCAATCATCCTTGCACAACAGCTTAGTTGGTAAGCTAAGCGAAACCTCTTCATAAACAAGCTCTTTTAAATCAAGCGTTCTGTTATTTACAACGATATAATCGTCATCATCATTTTCGTTCTGAAGCTCTTCAACAACAATTTTCTTAACATTGAAAGAAAAATCTTTTTTCAGCTCATCAGCACATCTGTCACATAAACCGTAAAAAGCAAAGCTGACATTAATATCAAGATAAACAACATCTGCTTTTGAAAACAATCTGCCTTTAACAGCAACAGCATCCCTGACAGGATTATATGTGCTGTAAACCAAATCGCTCATGTCAAAAGAAGTGTCAATATCAATCTCACCTTTACTGCCGTTGAATAATTCAGCAAGGTCAATTTTCATAAAATCACCTCAATAGTGCTTCTCGCACTTGCACCTTAGTATTATATATATAAGGTCGCTCTTTGTCAATAGAAAATTTCAAAAAATAAATACTGTAAAAAGATAAATTACTATGTAAAAATATGTAGAATGACAATTGGCATATTAATTATCTTTGATAAAAAAACCGTTGGCAATTACCAACGGTTTGATTTATTGAATTACATTTCTTCACAGTAATCAAAAATTTCAACAGGTAAATCTTCTTTATCACAGCTGATTGTGAAATAAAAATTAACATCTGTTGCCTCTGAAAGCTGTGAAAGCATTTCGAAGAACTGAGGAAGCTTCTCATACTCTCTGCCTACAATTTTGAATGTAGCATCAACAAGAATATCAGTTACATCATAGTTACCTGCACAGATACCTGCAAGGAATCCGTAAAAAGCCTTGTGACCATTAATAAGATATGTTTCTGTTTCAAGCAAACGTGCTTTTGAAGATACATCATATGTAAGTTTAGGCTCTTTTTCAATGCAGACAACATTACCGTCTGAGCTTTCTACACAAACGTTAACCTGATCAATTAATCTTTTGGTTTTTCCTGCACCCTTATTGCCTATGATAAGTTTAATCATTATAATTCCTCCAAAGGTGATTTATTTTACAATTACATCTTAACATATGCCAAGACGTTTTTCAAGACTTTCTTTTTCCTTTTCATAACCAGGCTTGCCAAGAAGAGCAAACATATTCTTCTTATAGCTCTCTACGCCCGGCTGATCAAAAGGATTAACGCCCAGAATGTAACCTGAGACAGCACATGTTTTCTCAAAGAAATAAATAAGATAACCCATTGTTTTTGCACATATAGTATCACATTCAATAACAAGATTTCCTACGCCGCCATCGGTATGAGCAAGAAGTGTGCCCTCACGAGCCTTCTCATTAACAAAACTCATTGACTTGCCTGCAAGGAAATTAAGACCGTCAATATTGCCCTCCTGCTCTGTGATAAGGAAATCATCCTTAGGTCGATTGAACTTAATAACAGTTTCAAACATAAGCGGTGCACCGCTTTCCTGAATATACTGACCTACCGAATGCAAATCAGTTGAGAAAATGCAGGATACCGGATAAAGACCCTTTCCGCCCTTGCCTTCACTCTCAGCAAAAAGCTGCTTTAACCATTCATTGAACATTGCCATACAAGGCTCGTATGATACAAAGCATTCAAGCTTTTGACCGTTATTATAAAAAGCATTTCTTACAGCAGCATACTTGAGAACGTCATTCTCTTCAATGCTTTTGCCGCAAAGTGAATCCTGAGCCTCTTTAGCACCTGCCATAAGCTCATCAATATCAACACCTGCTACAGCAATCGGCAAAAGACCTACTGCTGTGAGAACAGAAAATCTGCCGCCTACATCATCAGGCACAACAAAGGTTTCATAGCCATTAGCATCTGAAAGCTCCTTAAGGGTTCCCTTAGCCTTATCTGTTGTTGCAAAAATTCTTTTTGCTGCCTCTTCTTCTGAATATTTATTGTATACCAAATCACGAAATACTCTGAATGCAATTGCCGGCTCAGTTGTTGTTCCGCTCTTGCTGATTACGTTAACACAAATATCCTTACCCTCGCAGATTGCAACAAGCTCTGTAAGCATTGAAGGGCTGATTGAATTACCGATAAAATAAATATCGGGTGTATCCTTTTTGATAGAATTATAGTTAGGTGATGTTAAAGCCTCAATAACAGCTCTTGCACCAAGATATGAACCGCCAATACCGATAACAATAAGAATATCAGCATTCTCTTTAATATATTCGCTCGCCTTTTTTATGCGTGCAAATTCCTCTTTATCGTAATCTGTAGGAAGTGTAAGCC
>JAIDVA010000044.1 GCA_029059925.1 Eubacterium sp.
CCTTTAATTATTTGTTTATCTGTTATTTCAATTCCGTTTTCTGCCTACGCTGTTAATATGGATTTGGTTGATGATGAGGTCTATTGGATAGATAAGGGAGACACTGTTATTTACAATAGCAGTGATTTTCAGGGCTTTTCCAAGTATATTGCGGATGTTGATGAGGGCTGCTTTTATTTTTTTACAAGATTTACGGATTATCGTATTGACAGTAATAGTGACGAAAATATTACACTTGGTTTTACCATGAAAAATGATATTAATAATTATTACTTTAAAATGGACAAGGATGGTATTATTAATAATCAAGGGCAGAATTCACTTGATATGATTGAGGTTTACTATAATTTCAGCGAAGCCTCCTGTCAAAAGCAGGGCGGTGGTATTTTTGTTGCGTTTAAGCTGAAAAATAAAACTGACAGAACACGTTGTAATTCAATAAGCTGTGAATATTACTGTGGTCTGGATATCAGTTATAATTTGCTTGATGATGTGAATTTGGATATGTATGTACCCGAAACACAGAAATCTACAGCAAATAAGACAACAAAGGCAACTACGCAGTCAAACACAAAATCAAATAACGCGAAGTCAACAACGATAAAAGAGAAAAATACTACTGAAAGCAGTACAAAGTTTTCAGGCTCAGGTAGGGCAGTAAACACAACTGGAAATAATAATGCTTCAAAATATTCCGGCACAGCAGTACCTGAAAACACAGAGAATACGAATACTGATAATTCAATGTCGATGAATAGAAGTTTTCAGGAGAATTCAGCTGAAGGCTATAATTCTATTGGTGAAAAGCAGTCGCTTTCAACTCAGTCAAAGCTTTTGATTGCAGTATTTGCTGTTTTGTTTTCATTGGGTGTAATATGTATCATTATCGGTTCTGTAAAAAATAAAAACGCAGAGAAAATAAAAGAGGAAAGCACGGAAAGTGATGAAGAATAATTTGATTAGCATTATAGAAAGAATATATCAATAAATATTATTTCTGCTTAAATGAGAGGTATGTTAATTTGTTAAATTATAACTTTAAAGGCGGAGAAATTGTTTATGATGAATTTCATACTGATTTTTCTTTGCCTTTTTCTGAGCAAATAGATTGTCTGAGTGAGGATTTGGTACAGGCTGTATATGTTGAAGACTACATCTTGGATATTGGTTGGTATCCCGAATGCAATCCACACGGAGCGTTTGTTATTAAATTGGTAAAATATTACAATTGGGATAACCCTTTTTTTAAAGCAATTTGTCGAAGTGAAAGTGAGTTAATCAATAATATTACTGAAGCAGTTGATTTTATAAAATGAAATTTCGGTTATAGTGGAGCGTTTTGGTGAAAATATGTTGACATTTAATAAAAAAATGAAAGACCTGTTGGGGCAGAAAAAATCCTCAAATCCTGTAAATATAGAGCAATTATGTGAGAGTATTATATCTAAAACCAGATGTATCAATGATTGTGTATTATATGATGAATGTGCACAGCTTGATGAGAAAGCGATAAATTGGGATTGGGTATTAAAGGTGAATTCTGATTTAAGCGGTTATGAGGTCAACAGAAATGAGATTTTTTTAGCCGATGAGCTGTTTTACAAAGATGCGATGATTGAATTTTTAACGGGATTGAATAGTCAGCTTCAAAATAAGTTTGCTGACAAAAGGTTTTGCTTGATTGTATATTACAATGATGTAGGTGTTTTAAGATTTCATACTTACAGAGAAGAGGAGGGCTTGTGGCTTGATACGGATTTGGAAAAGTATGAAGAGGCTGTTTTATATTTTTTAGATGAATAAAGGAAAGTCAGAATGGAGTATTGATTTTGTGAAACTATCATTTCAGAGGTTTAATAATGTTGACGAAAAAATTATATTAATATCTATAATAGGTACTATTGATGCAATTGAAAATGATGTGATTTCTATAGAAGAGGGGGAGAAATTTCTTTTTTCTCCGCATACAGTTTACCTCCTTAATAATAAGAATTGCAGCCTTAAGATTGTGGATATAGTTGAACTTGGATGTGAAATGGAAGATATTAAATCCTTAATGCCTGATAGGTTTAATTCGATGCTTGAGGATTTGAAAAGACAGGCATTTGATTTGCTGAAAAAATATGATGAGTTTGGCAATGATTTTTGGATTCAGGCAGATGATAATTAAAATCATAGCCTTTTAAGCATGTAAATTTTATTCTATATCATATGAGGTGTTTTATGATAGTTCATCCTATAAATCCGATTTATGATGAAAATTCAGAAATTCTGATATTAGGCTCTTTCCCATCTGTAAAATCAAGGGAAGAGGGCTTTTTTTACGGTCATCCTCAAAACCGTTTCTGGAAGGTTGTGGCAAGGATTTGCAATACCCCGCTGCCGAACAGTATTGAGGATAAAACGAAATTGCTGCATGACCATAAAATTGCCTTGTGGGATGTGATTCATTCGTGTGAGATTACAGGTTCTGCCGACAGCACAATCAAAAATGTTCAGCCAAACGATTTAAGCGCTATACTTGATAATGCTGATATCAAAAAAATATTTGTTAACGGCAAAAAGGCTGAGAGCTTATATAAGAAGTATATTGAAAAGAAAATCGGAATTCAGGCTGTATGCCTGCCGTCAACAAGTCCTGCAAATGCCGCGTGGAGCGAAGACAGACTTTATGAGTTTTGGAAAAATGAAATAGTATAATTTATTGTTAACTTAGTAAGTGTTGGATAAACAATCGTAGGGAACGATGTAAACCCTTTTGTCACTGCGTGACATTTCCCCTGACAGGGGAATAACATCGTTCCATTTATACGTTTTGATGTGATTAGGTGCGATGTGGGCATCGCACCCTACGAAACGTGTAATCTACACCAATGTAGTAGACGGTGTTCTAGACATTCCGCCGGCGCACACTGTGCACCCCTACGATGTAAAGCGAAACACCAATTAATACGCTAAACAATAATTTGAATATGAAAAACGCACCTTGTAACTTACAAGGTGCGTTGATTTTATATATCTAATTACAGCTGGTCGGCAATTGTATAAATCATTTCCTTTGTTTTGTCCCAGCCAAGGCAAGGGTCGGTAATGGATTTTCCGTAAACACCCTCTTCAACCTTCTGGCATCCGTCTTCGATATAGGATTCTACCATAAAGCCTTTTACCATGGACTTAACATCATTGCTGTGACGCATTGAGTGGAGAACCTCATTGGCAATTCTGACCTGCTCGAGATACTTTTTGCCTGAATTTGAGTGGTTGGTATCCACAACAACTGCAGGGTTTGCGTAGCCGCCTCCGCAGTACATATCATAAAGCTGTCTCAAATCCTCATAGTGGTAATTCGCATGGTTATTGCCATGCTTGCTTACACTTCCTCTGAGAATTGCATGTGCGAGCGGATTGCCTGCTGATTCAACCTCCCAGCCTCTGTAAAGGAAGGTGTGGCTGCTCTGTGCAGCCTTGATTGAATTGAGCATAATTGAAAGGTCGCCGCTTGTCGGATTCTTCATACCAACAGGCACATCAATACCGGATGATACAAGTCTGTGCTCCTGATTTTCAACTGAACGGGCACCGATTGCGATATATGAAAGCAAATCTGAAAGATATCTGTAATTCTGCGGATAGAGCATTTCATCGGCACAGGTAAGTCCTGTCTGTTCAATAGCTTCCTTGTGCAGTGCACGGATAGCCTTTATACCTTCAAGCATATCAGGCTTTTTATCAGGATCAGGCTGGTGGAGCATACCCTTGTAGCCCTCGCCTGTTGTTCTTGGCTTGCCGGTATAAATTCTGGGAATAATGATAATTTTATCCTCAACTTCTTTCTGAAGGATTGAAAGGCGCTGGATATAATCAAGTACAGAATCAGCTCGGTCAGCAGAGCAGGGACCTATTATAAGCAAAAATTTATCACTTTCGCCTGTGAACACCTTTGCAATTTCTGCATCACGTACAGTTTTTATTTTCTCAGCCTCTTTTGAAAGGGGCATTTCCTTTTTTATATCCTGCGGCACAGGAAGCTTTCTTTTGAAAGTGGTATTGGTCATATTATCCATTTTACATCATCCTTAATGTTATATTCTATAATTCTAATCTATTATAGAACAAAGCAAAAATTTGTCAAGAACACGCTTTAAAGTAATGTTTGAAATTATTTGAAATTTTGTAAACTTTCATTAACAGAAGTAGATTTTCTTTTATATATGTGATAAGATAAAGTCCGACTAAAAAGGAGCTGAACAATGGCAGTTAAGAATAAAAGCAAAAAGAAAAGCAGCAGTAAAAATAATGAAAAAAACAAAATCGAATTAAAGCCGGAAAGGCTTATTTTCGGCATAATATTTGCACTTATTGCAGCAATTATTATATCAT
>JAIDVA010000045.1 GCA_029059925.1 Eubacterium sp.
AATCAATAGAATAAAAGTCTATTATCTCTAAAAGAAAATGCAGACATGGTTTTCTTACTATGTCTGCATTTAATATTTTATTCAAATGTGAATTCACTGTCTTTATAATCGACTGTACATTTTTTGCCCAGCTTATTTTCGAGTATCAGCTCAGAGAGCTTATCTTCAATTTTAGTTTGTATTGCTCTTCTGAGCGGACGCGCACCGTAAACCTTGTCAAAGCCGGCATCTGCAATGGCCGATACTGCATTGTCAGTGAATATTACGTCCGTTCCAAGCTCAGCTAACTGCTTTTTGAGCGATGAAAGCATACGTTTTGCAATCTCTTCAATATCCTTTTTTTCAAGCTGATTGAATACAATGATTTCATCAATACGGTTGAGAAATTCAGGCTTGAAGGTAGCCTTTAAATCAGCCATAACAAGCTTTTCGATGCTTTCGTTTTCATTCTTGTCCTTACCGCCGAAACCGAGTGCTGATTTAGGGTCAGTAATTTTTGATGCTCCCACATTTGAAGTCATAATGATAACTGCATTTTTAAAGCTTACCTTTCTGCCCTGTGAATCAGTGAGTACACCATCTTCAAGTATTTGCAAAAGCATATTAAAAACATCGGGATGTGCTTTCTCAATCTCATCAAAAAGAACAACTGAATATGGCTTTCTTCTCATTTTTTCAGTCAGCTGTCCGCCCTCATCAAAGCCGACATAACCGGGAGGGGAGCCGATAAGCTTTGATACGGTGTGCTTTTCCATATATTCGGACATATCAAGCTTTATGATGGCATCTTCATCACCGAACATTGTTTCGGCTAAGGTTTTGCAAAGCTCTGTTTTACCTACACCTGTAGGACCTAAGAATATAAATGAGCCGATTGGTCTTTTCGGATTTTTTAGTCCGGCTCTTCCACGGCGGATTGCTCTTGCAACTCCGGATACGGCTTTGTCCTGACCGACAATTCTTTCGTGCAGGATTTTTTCCATATTCAGCAGCCTCTCGGATTCCTCTTTGGTTATCTGCGTTGCAGGTATACCGGTCCACGAGGACACAACGGATGCAATATCCTCAGTTGAGATTTCCTTGACCTGATGTGAGGAAAGATTTTTCCATTTCTCCTTTTCTTCATCAAGCAGTGTTTTTAACTTGTTTTCTTTATCTCTGATTATGGCTGCCTGCTCAAAATCCTGTGCCCTCACGGCAGATGCTTTTTCCTCCTCAAGGGATTTGAGCTCCTTTTCCATTTCTTTAAGATTATCAGGAACGGTATAAGCCTTAAGGCGAACA
>JAIDVA010000046.1 GCA_029059925.1 Eubacterium sp.
CTTGACGAGCCGACCAACCACCTTGATGCCTTTTCACGTGAAGAGCTTGAAAATACGCTTATGAATTACGAGGGCACAATGCTTATTGTGTCTCACGACAGATATTTTATTAATAAGCTTGCAACAAGGATTGTAGAGCTTACACCGAATGGCTGCAATAATTACCTCGGAAATTATGATGATTACGCTGAGCACAGATATGTTGCTAAGGAAGAAAAGGCAGCTAAGGATAAGCCGAAGGTAAATGACTATAAGCTGAAAAAGGAAAGACAGAGCAATTTCAGAAAGCTGAAAACTGCCCTTTCAAGATGTGAAAATGATATTGAAGAAATCGAAACAGCGATTGCTGAGATTGAAGAAAAGCTAACCAATGCACCTTATGACGAGCTTATGCAGCTTACAGAAAAGCTTAATGAGTTAACACAAAAGCGTGATTCCCTTTATGAACAGTGGGAGCAGACTTCAGCAGAGCTTGAGGACTACAGTGATCTTGATGTCTGATTTTAGCTCTACATTATTATATACTTATTTCTATATTGTAAAAAGAGGATTGAAATGGCGAAGATAGTTGTTATCGGCGGCGGAGCTGCAGGGCTTTTGTGTGCTGCCAAAAGTGCACTTAATGGTAATGATGTAACTGTACTTGAAAAAATGGAGCGCCCTGCAAGAAAGCTTATGATTACAGGCAAGGGCAGATGTAATGTTACAAATGCAACCTTTGAGCTTGATGATTTGATTTCATATGTGCCGACCAATCCTCGTTTTATGTATTCTGCTTTTTCAAATTTTATGCCGTATGATACGATGGCACTTTTTGAGGAGCTTGGTGTACCGCTTAAAATTGAAAGGGGAAACAGGGTTTTTCCACAGAGTGACAAAGCGGTTGACATTGTTGACGCACTTGTAAATTACTGTAAGGACAGCGGTGCGCAGATTGTTCATGCCTGTGCGAAGGCTTTCGAATGTGACGGCACACGGATTACATCGGTTATTCTTGATGATAAAACAAAAATCAAATGCGATAAGGTTGCTGTTTGTACAGGCGGTAAAAGCTATCCGTTGACAGGCTCAACAGGCGACGGCTATGCCCTTGCAAAATCAGTTGGTCATACAGTTACCGAGATTAAGCCGAGCCTTGTCCCTTTAGTCTGCTCGAATAATTTTGTGCCAAAGCTTCAGGGCTTGTCTCCTAAAAATATTTCAATTAAGCTGTTTGAAAATAATAAGGTGATTTATTCCGATTTTGGAGAAATGCTGTTTACACATTATGGAATTTCAGGGCCTGTTATCCTTTCAGCATCAAGCCATATAAGAAAGATGGGCAAAAAGGAATATAAAATTTCAATCGACTTAAAGCCGGCACTTGATGAGCAAGCACTTGATAAACGCTTACAACGTGATTTTTCTGAGCAGTCAAATAAAGATTTTATAAATTCCTTAAATAAGCTATTGCCTAAAAAACTAATTCCTGTTATAGTTTTACTTAGCGGTATTGAGCCATCAACTAAGGTGAATCAAATTACAAAGGAGCAAAGGCAAAGTCTTGTAAAGCTGATTAAAAATCTTACGGTTGATGTGTCAGCTTTCCGTCCTGTTGAGGATGCAATCATAACGTCAGGCGGTATAAGTGTGAAAGAAATTGACCCTAAAACGATGAAATCAAAAATAATGGATAATCTCTATTTTGCAGGAGAGGTTATTGACGTTGATGCCTACACAGGCGGTTTTAATCTGCAGATTGCATTTTCAACCGCAGTGCTGTGTGCACAGAATATGTAAATAGACAAGAGGAGTAACGATAATGATTAATGTTGCAATTGACGGACCTGCAGGTGCAGGAAAATCAACCATTGCAAAGGCAGCAGCCAAGGAGCTTGGATTTATATATGTTGACACAGGTGCACTTTACAGAACAATCGCACTCAGTGCGTCACGTCTTGGTGTGCTCGATAATGATGATAAAATAATCTTAATGCTTAAAGACATAACGGTTAAGCTTGGTTTTGCTGATGACGGTACACAGTGCGTGTATCTTAACGGTGAGGATGTTTCCTCACAAATCCGCACACCTGAAATCTCAATGGGAGCATCAAAGGTTTCTGCTATACCTAAAGTACGTGAATTCTTGCTGGATTTGCAAAGGAATATTGCTGCTGAAAATAATGTGATTATGGACGGCAGAGATATTGCAACTGTTGTTCTTCCAAATGCCAATCCTAAGATTTTTCTTTTTGCTTCACCGGAATGCAGGGCGCAACGAAGGTATAAAGAGCTTATTGAAAAAGGCGAAAAGGTAACCTATGAAGAGGTTCTGGCAGATGTGAATCAGCGTGACTATCAGGACTCACATCGTGCAGTTGCACCATTGAAGCCTACCGATGAATCAATAATGGCTGATACCTCTGCACTTACACTTGAGCAGTCTATCAGCATGATTATAGATACAATAAAGGCTAATATAAATTGAAAGATAAGGAGAATATGAATTGAAAGAGTTTGATTATTCACAGGTAAAGCATTATAAAATGTACAATTTCATCAAGTGTGTTTTCAGACCGCTTGTCAAAATTGTTTACAAAATGGAGTTTAAGGGTCTTGAGAATGTGCCCAAGGATAATACCAATTACATAGTAGCAATCAATCATACCTGCGCACTTGACCCTGTGTTTGTTGCTTGCCCTAAGAATGTGCCTGCACTTCACTTTATGGCAAAGGTTGAGCTGTTTAAAAATCCGATTGCCGCATGGTTTATTACACATATGTATGGATTCCCTGTTAAGCGCGGTAAGGGTGATACCTCTGCAATTGATTATGGTATTAAGATTATCGAGGAAGGTCACGTAATGGCTATCTGCCCTGAAGGTAAGCGTGTCAAGGATAAGGATGGCGTACCTCAGCGTGCCAAAGCAGGTGTTGCTGTAATTGCAAAGGCAACGGGTGCGGATGTTCTGCCTGTTGCTATCTGCTGCGACGGAAAAATTAAGGCAGGCAAAAAGGTTACTGTTTCATATGGCAAAATAATTAAAAATTCAGATATGGGGCTTGATAAATCGGATATAGGTCCTCACGATATCAAAAATGCAGCGAATATGGTAATGGATAATATCACATCTCTTTGGGAGGCTGAGAGGAATATTGACTGATTATAATTTGTCTCAGAATACAGCTGAGATTCGGCTTGCCGAAACAGCAGGCTTTTGCTTTGGCGTTGACAGGGCAGTTAACCTTGTCTATGAACTTGTTGAAAAGGGTGAAAAGGTCTGTACTCTAGGTCCTATTATTCACAACAGTCAGCTTGTGTCTGATTTAGAATCAAAGGGTGTTAAAATAATTGATGACATATCTCAATGTCCGCAAGGCTATACTGTTGTAATCAGAACTCATGGTGTTGAAAAAAGTGTTATTGATTGTGCAGCTAAGAATAATGTTGATTTTATTAATGCTACCTGTCCTTTTGTTTTGAAAATTCATAAAATTGTCGGTGAGCAGGAGGATGGAACGGTCACTCTGATTGCCGGTGACGAAAAACATCCCGAGGTTATGGGTATACGTTCTTACTGCAAGGGTGAGAGCTTTGTGTTTAAAAATCAGGATGAGCTTGAAAAAATCCTGAGCAAGCACAATTTATGTGAAGAAAAATCACTTATTTGTGTCTCACAGACCACTTTTTCATTAAATGAATGGAAAAAATGCGAGAAAATTCTAAAAAAACTATATACAAATTGCAGAATTTATAGTACAATATGTAATGCTACAGCTGATAGACAGGAAGAGGCTGCCTCAATTTCAAAAATGGCAGACGCTATGATTGTCATTGGCGGTAGACATTCATCAAACACCTGTAAGCTAAGGGATGTTTGCAAGGTCAACTGCGATACTTTCCTCATTGAAACCGCAGATGAGCTTAAGACAATCGACCTTTTGGCATATAAGGTTGTTGGTGTTACAGCCGGGGCCTCGACACCCTCGGTTATTATTAAGGAGGTACTAAAAACCATGTCCGAAGAAATTATTGAAAAGGAAGTTGAAACAACTTCAGCCGTAACTGAAGAAGTTGTGGAGACAGCAGATACCGCTGATAAAGCCGATAAGGCTGCTGTCAAAGCATCTGCTGATGGTGAGGCAACCTTCGAAGAAATGCTTGAAGAATCATTCAGAGAAGACGAAAACAGCAAGGTAGTTAAGGGTACTGTTGTCAACATCACACCTACTGAGGTATTTGTTGATGTTGAGGGCAGAAAGCAGACAGGCGTTATTGCGTTCGATGACCTTTCATCTGAGCCAATCAGCGATCCTAAGGATGCAGTAAGCATCGGCGACGTTCTTGATCTTGTAATCATGAAGACTGATGACAGCGAAGGTGTGCTCAAGCTTTCTAAGAAGCTTGTTGACCAGTATAAGGGCTGGGAGAATATCGTAGCTGCTAAGGAGTCTGATGAAGTATTAGAGGGTACCGTCATTTCTGTAGTAAAGGGTGGCGTTATCGTTGTTTCCAAGGGTAGCCGTGTATTCGTTCCTGCATCTCTTACAGGTGTTCCTCGCGGTCAGGAGTTAGATGTTCTTAAGGGTGCAGTAGTTCGCTTCAGAATTATTGACATCAATGCTGCAAGAAAGCGTGCAGTAGGCTCTATTAAGGTTGTTGCTAACGAAGAAAAGAAGGCTCAGCAGGAAGCATTATGGTCTAGCCTTGAAGAGGGTAAGGTTCTTAACGGTACAGTTAAGTCACTTACAAGCTATGGTGCTTTTGTTGATATCGGTGGTATGGACGGTATGATTCATATCAGCGAGCTTTCATGGAACAGAATTAAACATCCGTCAGAGGTTGTTAACGTTGGCGATGTTGTTGAGGTTACAATCAAAAAGCTTGACGATGAAAACAAGAAGATTTCTCTTGGCTTCAAGAAGCTTGAGGACAACCCATGGGAGATTCTTAAGAGAGATTATCCTGTAGGTACAGATTGCAAGGCTAAGGTTGTAAGCATTGCTGCATTCGGCGCATTTGCAAATGTTATCCCTGGTATTGATGGTCTTATCCATATCAGCCAGATTTCATGGGAGAGAGTTAAGACTCCGGCTGACGTTCTCAATGTTGGCGATGAAGTTGATGTTAGAATCATTGATATCGATTTTGATAAGAAGAGAGTTTCTCTTTCAATGAAGGAACTTGCTGAAAAGCCTGAAGATACAATTGAGGCTCTTTCAGACGATGCTGAATAATCAATAATACATAATCCGAGCTGTAATGGCTCGGATTTTTTTGTAATATTAGTGTTAGCTGGTGTTTTGTTTAATATAGTATGGACACACAATGTGCTCCGGTAAATTCACGTGTTGGTTTATAACAAAAAACGCAGGGTATAAAAAATACCTTGCGTTTTATCTTTTATTGAATTACAGCTGACTTAAATCATATGGCGTTTTCTGATATACAAAGTAATTAAGCCAATTTGAGAAAATCAGACTTGCGCTGCTTTTCCAGCTCATAATAGGTACTAATTTCTCATCGTTGTTAGGGAAGTAGTTATAAGGTATATCAATATCAAGTCCTTTTGCTTTATCTCTGAAATACTCCTTAGCAAGCGTATCTCGGTCATATTCACTGTGACCTGTAACAAAAAACTGCCTGCAATCCATATCAGATACAATATGCACACCTGATATTTCACTGTATGATATGATTTGCAGCTGCTTAACCTGCGCAATATCCTGCCGCCTTATATCAGTATGTCGCGAATGAGGAACATAATATTCATCATCAAGTCCTCTCATAAGCGGATGAGTAACATCAAGACTTCTGTGCGGGAATACACCAAACATCTTTTTTGGAAGCTTATGCTTCTTTATACCATAATGGTAATAAAGGCCTGCCTGAGCGCCCCAGCAGATATGAAATGTACTGTACACATTTTTCTTGCTCCATTCCATAATTCTGCACAGCTCATCCCAATAATCAACCTCTTCATATTCAAGATGCTCAACAGGTGCTCCGGTAATAATCATTCCGTCATATCTGTTATCTTTTATATCATTAAATACTTTATAGAATTTATCCATGTGACTTTTTGATACATTCTTTGAAATATGGCTTTCGACCTGAAGAAAATCAATATCCACCTGTAAAGGAGAATTACTCAGAAGTCTCAACAGCTGGGTCTCAGTCTCGAGCTTTGTGGGCATAAGATTAAGTATTATTATTTTAAGTGGTCTGATATCCTGCATATCAGCTCGCATATTGCTCATAACAAATATGTTCTCTATTTCAAGATTTTGTTTTGCAGGTAATGCGTCATCAATTCTGATTGGCATAATATCAGCTCCTTCATATAATGTATTATATTATATATAATAACATATAAATTATTTAATTGCCATAACTAAGCAACTATATGATTATATCAAATAAAAATTTCATTTGCAACTGATAATTTTTGTATAAACTGCCATTATTGAATTTTTTTGCAAATTAGTGTTGACTTTTTTCAAAAAAATGGTAAAATAATGTCACTGCTTGAGAGACACGAGCTTAGCAAAAAGCAAATGTCTCAAAGGCTTAATATATAATACCAGTTGATTTCAAATGCTTTTGTTCATTGAAAATAAGGTTCTTCGAAACACCCGGGAGGGTATGAAAAAAGAACTGAAAAAGATGAAAAAAGGTGTTGACAAAAAGGGAAAGATGTGGTATTATTGCAAAGCACTCGAGAGAGACGGGGCGAGACAAACGAAAAGAGTTAGTCAGCGAAGTTGAAAAC
>JAIDVA010000047.1 GCA_029059925.1 Eubacterium sp.
GCTCCATAGGACCTTCGCCTATATCAATAACGACTACTCTTTTGAGTATGCCGACCTGTACTGCTGCAAGACCGACACCATTGCCGTGATACATTGTTTCAAACATATCGTCAATCAGCATTGCAAGTCTGTCATCAAATTTTTCAACAGGTCTGCTTTTTTTATATAAAACAGGATCACCTAATTCTACAATATTTCTAAGTGCCATTTCATATTCTCCTAATTTAAATCATAAGGATTTAAGTCAACAGTGACAGAAATATCCTTATATTCCTTAATTTTACTTATTCTTTTTAAAATTTCATTAAACATCATACGAATATTTTTTGAATTTTTGCATTTCACAGACAATCTGTAGCGATATTGACTGTTAAGCTTAACAATTTTTGCAGGACTTGGTCCGAGAACAATCAGCTTATGCTCTCCATTTTTATTAAGCTCTTTCAATATATCCAAAAAAGCCTTTGAGCACATTGCTACGGTATTTTCATTTTCTCCGATAAATGATACAGAAATGATATCACAATACGGAGGATAGATTAATGCCTTTCTAAGCATAATTTCATTATCAAAAAAGCCTTTATAATCCTGCATTGCTGCAAATTCAATGCTCTGATTAAACGGATTGATTGTCTGTATAATTGCTGTTCCCCGTTCATCACGTCTGCCGCTTCTGCCAATCATTTGCGTCAGAAGATCAAAGGAACGCTCACTGCTGTTATAATTCTCATCATAAAGTGAATTATCTGCATTTACGATTCCGACAAGGGTAACATCCTTAAAATCAAGACCTTTTGCAACCATCTGCGTTCCTATCAGAATATCATATTCATGATTTGCAAAAGCACTGAACATTTTATCGTGGCTGAATTTAGCAGAGGTCGTATCAGCATCCATACGCAGAATTTTAGCATCAGGAAATAATGCTGTCAGCTCATCTTCGATTCTTTGCGTACCATAACCGCTGTACCTTACATTGTCACTGCCGCATTCAGGACATTTTGTATCAAGCGTTTTGGTATAACCGCAATAATGACAGGTCAGTCTGTTGTTATAGCTGTGATACGTCAGTGATATTGAACAATTCGGACAGGTAATAACATGACCGCAGTCATTGCAGGCAATAAAGGTATTATATCCACGCCTGTTAATCAGCAGAATCGCCTGTTTATTATTATCCAGAGTTATCTGCAAAAGTTCTCTGAGCTTTGCTGAAATCGGCGTACGATTACCGTTTTTCATTTCTGCCTTCATATCAACAGTGATAACCTCAGGCAAGGTCGCATCACCATACCGTTCAGTCATTTCACAAAGCGTATATTTACCGCTAAGTGCATTTGAATAGCTTTCAAGCGTAGGTGTTGCAGATGTCATAAGAAACAATGCCTTATTATATCTGCACCTGAAATTTGCTACATCCTTTGCATGATAGCGCGGGGTACGCTCACTTTTATAGGTATACTCCTGCTCCTCATCCATAATCACAAGACCGAGATTATGCAATGGTGCAAAAACAGCACTTCGAGTGCCGATAACTATTTTAGCTTCTCCTCTGTCCGCACGCTTATACTCATCATTTCTTTCACCAAGTGAAAGTGCACTGTGAAAAACAGCAACCTTATCGCCATATCTTTTATGAAAAATTGAAAGTGCCTGCGCTGTCAGACCAATTTCAGGAACCATAACAATAACATCCTTGCCCTGCTCAACAGCACTGTCAATCAGCTTTAAATAAACCTGCGTCTTACCACTGCCTGTAACACCGAACAGCAAACCCGTTCCGCCGCCATTATTCATCATAGAATAAAAGGTTTTGTAAGCATTGCTCTGCTGTGCAGTAAGCTCAATCTGAGAAGATGTAATATCCATATTGATGTTTTTATATGGATTACGGTATTTTTCCTGATTATAAAACGAAATTACACCGTACTTTTCAAGATTTTTAAGCACTGCTATACCGACAGAGCAAAATTCGCAAACTTCCTGCACACCTGCACAGCCAATGTCAAATAAAAGATTTACAACACTTCTCTGCTTGGGGGTCAGCTTTGGCAAATCTTCCTCAC
>JAIDVA010000048.1 GCA_029059925.1 Eubacterium sp.
GCTATATATTAACAAAAAACTAAAAATTTATCAACCCCTAATTTAAAAAAAATTTACATATTATCTTGTTTTATTACTTGATAAATGGCAATAGTTGGCTTATTATAATAATCAGTAATCATTTTATGCAAATCAAGGATGTTGAAAATATGACAAATTCTGTAAAAAAAAGGCGAGACACTATAATTAACGTTGCATATCTGGCTCTGGTTATCGGACTTGTTTATGTTTTCTTTAAATATTGCTTTTCTGTAGCTGCGCCGTTTTTGCTTTCCTTTTTCTTTGCTGTGTTGCTGCAAAGACCGATAAGATGGCTTGATAAAAGGACAAATAACAAATGCCACACATTATGGTCATTGCTTTTGGTTTTTATGTGCATTCTTATTCTTGTCGGTCCTGTTGTTCTTATTCTTTCGTTAATCGGCAGAGAAATCGGCGAATTTGTGTCTTATCTCTCAGGTCAGCTGAGTGATTTGCCGAATTTCCTTGCTACACTTGAAAAAGAAATTTTAGGTCTTATCAAATTCCTGCCCGACAGCGTTTACACTTCGGCATCTGACTACATTTCGGATATTTTCAGCAAACTGATTAACAACTTTGATTTAAGCGAAATCGGTATTGATATAAAATCTGTTACGAGCGGACTCACAACAGGTGTGAGCGGAATTTATGGTGTAGTTAAAAATATTCCGTCTGCACTCATTGGTATTGTAATTGGTGTTGTTGCGTGGATATTGTTTACTAAGGATTATAATTATATTGTTAACTTTATCAAGCTTCAGCTTCCTGAGGGCAAAAAGAATATTTTAAGCGAAATTAAACAGATTTTCTCAAAAACTGTTTTGAAAATGATAAGAGCATACAGCCTTATTATGTTTATCACCTTCTGCGAGCTCTTCCTCGGCCTTTCAATCCTGAATTGGATTGGGGCAATACAGAGCGGCTATATCGTAATCATCGCAATTGCAATTGCAGTGTTTGATATTCTTCCTGTTGCAGGTTCAGGCGGTATCCTTATTCCGTGGGCATTGGTGAGCCTTGTTATGGGCAATATCAAAGGTGCAATAGGTCTAATGGTTGTTTATGCGGTTATTACAGTTATCCGTCAGTATATTGAGCCGAAGATTGTCGGTTCATCACTTGGTGTTCATCCGCTTGTTACACTTGCAGGCTTGTATTTCGGTCTTAAGCTGTTTGGCTTTATGGGTATGTTCATTGTTCCGCTCGGCGTTATGACACTCAAAGCTTTCAACGACGCCGGCAGAATTCACCTGTTCAAATCACCTGACAGAAATTAAAATGCTCCAACGCTGTATTTGTTAAAATTTGTTGATTTATGTCTTTATAATTGATATGAAATCCGTAGGACTTCGGTCTTACGGATTTTTTTCGGCAAGGAGTTATCTATAAACGGTAGGAGGTTAGCCCTTTTGTGAACAGAGGGCAATGCTCTCTAATTCATTTTAGGGGTGATGCTATGTATTTAGCTTTTGTAGTTATTATTTTGATTGCAGTCACAGGCTGCAATAGTAAGCATAAAAAAATAACCGCCCATAGTCCAAGGTAGCAGTTATTTTTTAACACTATATGGGGCTGACCGTCTAACGGATAGCTCCTTGTTCATTTTTATTATAGCATAATTTTTATGTGTCAATAATTATAATATCAGCTTTTTATGTATAATTCATCGTCGAGCCATTTGGCAGGATTGTCTTCAATGTATTGGTATTTTGTTAAATAATCCTCGTCGTCACGGATAATATGATCATAAAAGGATTTCTGCCATATTGGTTTGCCGATTTGTTTGGATACGTGCCGTTTCATTTGTCCAATTACCGTTTGAATTGTAGGGGAGGATATCATCCTCCCGTCTGCATTACAAATACGAATCATAATATGGACGTGGTTTGGCATAATGACGTATTTATCGACGCTGATATTTATATATATTTTTGGTATTGAATCAATCGCATTTTTTACAATAACACCATATTGTGATAATTCCATTTTGGGCGGGAGGATGATATCCTCCCCTACGATTGTACCAAATATACACGCTTTGTTCTTTGTGCATATTGTAATGAAATAGGCACCGTTTTGCGAATAATCATAATGATTCAATCTGTTTTGTTTTCTTTTTGGTAAATCATTCATAATTGTATATTAACATAATAAGCAGGTTATAACAAGACCTGCTTTTGTTGTTTTTATCTATAAAATTACATTCCCCACTTATGGGGAATTGCAAATACATAGCATATGATTTAGATTAATACCCAGTATCAAAAATTTTTAAAATTCTGTTATGGAATTTTATTTATAAGACAAGGTGTTATAATACATACAATTACAAAACTTGTAAAAGAATGATTTTTAAAGAAAATATTTTTTTAAATTCATAGTAATAACTATTTATTTAGTTATTACTATCTTCATATTTGAAGTTATAGCTTATAAAATTAATATAGAGGTGAAAGTAATGAGTGTGGATTACAAACAAATCGGCAAACGAATACAAAAAGAGCGTAAAAAAACGAAGATAACTCAAGAGACGTTAGCTGAAATGTTGAATGTAAGCACAGGATACATAAGTCAAATTGAGAGAGGAATAACTAAAGCAAATCTCACAACTATAGATAATATATGCAATCATATAGGTTGTGATTTATCTTATATAATTACAGGAGTTTCAGTGGGTAAATAATTATGAATTTCGGAAAAAAGTATGAGAATGCATATACCTGCAGCTTTTTCGGAGATACAAAAGAAAAAGACATAACAGTTGATATGCTGTATGTATTGTATGGGTATCTGGAATGGCTGGCAGATGAAAGAAACGTCAAAATTTTTTATACAACCTCTGTTACCGACTTTGATTTTATATGCGAGGCAATGGTTCTTTATCTGCAACATAAATATCCCGATATTCTTCTGGTAAAGTATGCAAGTCAAAAGTATAAACGCAAACCAAGCGACGACAGATATAATTATGTGATAAATTATGAATCAAGCGATTACAGAAAACGCTGTTCCTATGTCGGTGAAATCAGCGACTATGCCATTTTTGACAACCTTAATGGCTTGGGACCGAAAAGTGACGCCTTTATGGGTCATACCATTAATGGCTATTATAACGGCAATCACAAAAAAGATGGTTATCACATTGTTTTGTCACGTATTGTTGAGAGAGCGCGTAAAAGACACATGCAGGAAAGAGAGAAAGTCTCTGTACATACTCACGAGTCTGCTGACGGTGAAGTGAATGAAACGAACAGCAGCATCCCCGAATTGTGATCAATTTCACTTGGCCCTATAAACACAGGATAGTGGGGAAAAATGACAGCTGATACAGTATTGTATCAGCTGTTGTTTTTTTATTATTAATATGTTTTATTTATTTCTGTAAATAATGGCCTCACGCTCAGGACCGTTTGATACCATTGTGATTGGGTAGCCAAGCTCACTCTCGATAAATTCAACATAGTCCTTTGTTTCCTGCGGTAATTCATCATAATTTCTGATACCGCGGATATCACAGTGCCAGCCCTTCATTGTTTTAAGTACAGGCTTGCACTTTTTAAGAATAGGTGTGGTAGGGAAGTCCTTAATGATTTCACCGTCAATCTCGTAGCCTGTGCAGATTTTGATTTCCTCAAGGTATGAAAGACAGTCAAGTGCTGTCATAACAACCTGAGTTGCACCCTGGCAAGCTACGCCGTAGCGTGTAGCTACACAGTCAAACCAGCCAACACGTCTCGGTCTGCCTGTTGTTGCACCGAATTCACCCTTGTCACCGCCGTGGATACGAAGCTCCTGTGCCTCATCCTCGTCGAGAATTTCAGATACGAATTCGCCTGCACCTACTGCAGATGAGTATGCTTTTGTTACAACAACAATATCCTCAATAGCATGAGGCGGAATGCCTGCACCTACAGCACCGTAGCCTGCAAGTGTTGATGATGATGTAACCATAGGGTAGATACCGAAATCGGGATCCTTAAGTGTACCGAGCTGACCCTCAAGAAGAATGTTTTTGCCTTCCTTGATTGCGTTCATGAGGTATGTGTGTGTGTCGCAAACATAAGGTGCAATCTTTTCCCTGTAGTCAACACAGGTGTTATAAAGCTCGTCCTCATCAAGAAGCGGCTTGTTATAAACATATTTTAAGGTAAGATTTTTGAGTGTGCAGATGTTTTTGATTTTTGCCCTAAGTGTCTCATCATCAAAAAGCTCATTAACCTGAATGCCGATTTTAGCATATTTGTCGCTGAAGAATGGTGCGATGCCAGACTTTGTTGAGCCGAAAGCGTTTTTGCCGAGTCTCTCCTCCTCATATTCGTCAAGAAGGATGTGATAAGGCATAAGAATCTGAGCTCTTTCGCTTACCAAAAGGTTAGGATTAAGGCCTGCCTTTTTTACATCCTCAAGCTCATTTAAGAACTTGTTGATGTCAAGTGCAACACCATTGCCGATGATGCAGGTTGTATGGTCATAGCATACACCTGACGGCATAAGATGAAATGCAAATCTGCCGTGCTCATTGATGATTGTGTGGCCTGCGTTTGCACCGCCCTGAAAACGGATAACAATGTCACTTTGTCCGGCAAACATATCGGTGATTTTGCCTTTGCCCTCATCACCCCAGTTTGCACCTACAATTGCTCTTACCATGGATATAATCTCCTATAAATGAAAGAAAAATTAAGAGCGCAGTGGAGAAACCGCTGTCGCCCTTAATTTATTATATTATAAGCAGCGGTCAATGTCAATGCAATAATTAGTGGATTTTAGCCCGTTGATGTGCGGAATTTTTAGTGATTATAGCAGTTGTAATGCTGTTTTTTTTGTGATATCATAAAAGAAATAATATTAAACTGAGGTAAAATATGAAAATATATAACGTTATGCACTATGGCGCAAAGGGCGATGGTGTTACAAACGATGCCTTTGCAATTCAGCACGCTATTGACGATTGTTCCAAAAACGGCGGCGGTCAGGTGGTTTTGCCGAGCGGACGTATTTTTTACAGCGAATCCATAAGGCTCAGAGCAAATGTTGATTTGCATATTCAGAAGGGCGCCACAATCAAGGCAACTGATAATATTGACGGCTATATCAGACCCAACAAGCTGATTAATGACCCGAAAACAGCTCTTATAGGCAATCCTGTTACAGGCAAGCCAAGCTTTGTTTTCATCTATGGTTTTGAGGCTGATAACTGCACAATCAGCGGCGAGGGCACTATTGACGCAAATGGTCATGCTTTTGTTCAGCGTAAGGATCAGTATTATGTAACAGGTGATTTTTATCCGCGTCCTACGGTTATGTACATTGAAAAAAGCAATCACATTACCTTTAAGGAATTCACTGTTGTTGATGCGCCGTTCTGGACACTTCATCCCGCAGGCTGTGATGATGTGCTGATTGACAGAATCAGAATTCTCAATGACCTTGATGTTGCAAACAGTGATGGTATTGACCCTGACCACTGTTCAAATGTAAGAATTCTCGGCTGTCACGTTACCTGTGCCGATGACTGTATTTGTCTGAAGGCATCAAAGGGCAATGCCGAATACGGTCCGTGTGAAAATATTGTGATTGACGGCTGTACGCTTGTGTCGACCTCTGCCGCAATCAAAATCGGTACAGAGGGTGTCGGCGACTTCAGAAATGTGATTGTATCAAACTGTGTTATCAGCAGGTCAAACAGGGGACTTTCCATTCAGATTCGCGATGGCGGCTGTGTTGAAAATGTAACCTATCAGAATATTATTGTCGAGACCCGACGTTTTTGCCCCGATTGGTGGGGAACTGCCGAGCCGATTGTGATTACTACCTTTAATCGTGACGAGAATACCAAAAGCGGCACAATTAAAAACATCCGCTTTTTCAATGTTACAACAAAGGGTGAGAATGGTGTTCTCATTCACGGTAATGCTGATAATATTATTGAGGACATTACCTTTGAAAACTGCCGTGTAGAGCTTACCAAAACAAGCAAATGGCAGTGCGGTCTTTACGATTTGCGCCCATGTCTTGATTGGGGCGTTGAGCAGTATGACAATTCGGCATTCTTTATCAGGTATGCGAAGGATGTTAGAATAGAGAAAACGAAAACCCTTTGGGGCAATCTGTGTGACAGCTACAAGCACGCAATTGATGCACAGAATGTTGAAAATCTTGAGCTTGTCCGCTTTAACGGGCATGCTGTTGATTCACAGACAGAGGACTATAAGCTTGATAATGTTAAATTGATTGAGGTATAATTATGGTAGAGCTTAAAGGATACAAGGTTAACAGACTTGAGATTGAAAATAAGGTTAAACCGGGTACACAGCTTAAGCTGCAAAATCAGCTTAAATATAATGTCAATTATCTGAATGACAATAAAACCTGTATCGGTATGCTGGAGTTCAGAATAACCGATGCTGATTTTAAATCCGTTTGAGATGAAGATTGAAATGGTGGCGGAATTTAATTTTGGACCCGGGGATGAAAAAGCAGATATTCATACAACCTCGTTTGACCAGCTCTTCCCATTTGTGAGACAGATTGTGAATACCGCAACCTCTTTTACAGGTATGCCCGGGCTTATGATTCCGATTATGCGTTTGAACAGGGATACTGTTCGTGTCAATGAAACTGATGAAAAAGAATCCTCGCCATTAAATTGATTTATTTGTAAATTATCATCATATATGAAAGAAAGCGACTGTCATTGACAGTCGCTTTTGTGTTTTTGGTATAAATTGTGTAATGTGAATTAGTTTAATTCAACATTTTCAGCTGCATATTCAGCCTGCTCCTGTGTGAAATCCTCATATAAGAGCTGGTCAATCAAGTCCTGTTTGTCGCTGAAGGTTGATACAGCCATATATTCCTTTGCCATTCTTACAGCCTGCTCATTCCAATCGATATTAAGGCTGTCTACCGCTTTTGTGGCAACATCCTCTGAATAACCGTCAAACTTAAGCTGGTCAATCAAGCTGATTCTTGAGAATGCGTAAAGGTCTAAATATTCTTTAGCATCGTTAGCGGCTGTATTCTCAAGAGCAGAGAGATTTGGGTTTGCTGTGTTATTGTCATCAACATAATCGTTGAGGTAATCCTCGAACTGATTGATGTAAGCGGATGCATCAGGATCTGTAGCAAGCTTTGATGCAGCAACGCCTATAAACACACTGTAGATAATGGTGAAGATAAAGCTGATGATAATGCAAGCTAATGCAGCTTTACCGCAAGCCTTTGCAGTTTTTGGCTTTTCATTCTTTTGTGTGAAATATAAAACGATACCAACAATAGGAATGAAGAACGATAAAATTGCCAGACCTACATTTGCCTTCTGCTCCTGCGGCGGCATTGGTGCAGCATATGGATTGTAGCCGCCCTGTGGTGCCTGATAATACTGTGGATTGCCCTGTGGCTGCTGGTAGTATTGCTGCTGGTTATCCTGCGGCGCATAGTACTGACCACCCTGTGGATTCTGCTGTGGTTGGTAGTACTGCTGTGTATTCTCTTGTGGTGCAGAATAATACTGTCCGCTCTGTTCATTGTTCAGCGGTGCAGCTTCAGGTGCAGTTGGTTCACTGCTTTGTTCAGGTGTGTAATCATGACCCTGTTCGTTTGTGTTATTAAAAAGATTGTTGTTTTCGTCTGCCATAATGCAAACCTCCTCGTTATTTGCTAATATAATTTTATCATATCGTTTTTTTACAGTCAATATGTTAAGGCTTGTATTTTTTACAAAAATATAAAAGGCACGGTTTTGCTGATACGCGACCGTGCCTTTTTATAATCTGTTTGTTTTAGAATTCAACGTTGAGCTGATGGTTGATAAATGAATGTGTATTGACGACCTCGTTTACCAATTTGCTAAAATCTTCTATTAACATAGTAGGAGATTCTACTGTGAAATAAATCATATTCTCAGAGCTGTCCGACTGGAATAAAAAAGAAAAACACGGCGGATTTTACAATCTGCCGTGTCTGTGTTTATCACTATATATTTAAGAATAATCTTATTTCTCAGCGTACTTATCTTCGCCGTTCCAGCTGTACATAGCACGGATGCTCTCGCCAACCTCTTCAAGCTGATGAGAAGCCTCAAGTGCTCTCTTAGCCTTGAAGTGAGCCCAGCCGTTGTTGCTCTCTGTGATGAACTTAGATGCAAATGTACCGTCCTGAATCTCCTCAAGAACCTTTTTCATTTCCTTCTTTGTCTCATCTGTGATGAGTCTCTTGCCGGTCTCATAATCGCCGTACTCAGCTGTGTTTGAAATTGAATATCTCATTTTTGCAAAACCGCCGTTGTAGATAAGGTCTACGATAAGCTTCATCTCGTGGATACACTCAAAGTAAGCATTTCTTGGGTCGTAACCAGCTTCAACAAGTGTCTCAAAGCCAGCCTTCATAAGAGCTGTAACACCGCCGCAAAGAACAGCCTGCTCACCGAAGAGGTCAGTCTCTGTCTCGCACTTAAATGTTGTCTCAAGGATAGCTGCGCGAGCACCGCCTACACCTGCACCATAAGCAAGTGCTGTGTCAAGACAGTGACCTGTTGCATCCTGATATACAGCAACAAGACAAGGAACGCCTTTGCCCTCCTTGTACTCTGAACGTACAGTGTGACCAGGTCCCTTAGGAGCAATCATAAATACATCAACGAATGATGGAGGTACGATCTGCTTGAAGTGAATATTGAAGCCGTGTGCGAATGCAAGTGCCTTGCCTTCTGTAAGATTTGGTTCGATATCGCTCTTGTAGATAGCAGCCTGCTTCTCATCAGGTGTAAGAATCATAATAACATCTGCTGCCTTTGTAGCGTCAGCTGTTGTCATAACCTTAAGACCAAGCTCCTCTACATGCTTCCATGATTTTGAACCCTCGTAGAGACCTACAACTACATCAACACCGCTCTCGTGAAGATTGAGTGCGTGTGCATGTCCCTGTGAACCGAAACCGATGATAGCAACGGTTTTGCCGGAAAGAACATCAAGATTACAATCTGATTCATAAAAAATCTTTGCGTCTGCCATTTTATTTTCCTCCGTAAATCAAATAAATTTATTTCAAACGAGTTGTATGACTACCCGTTTGTATTTTTGTTAGTTCATATTATAACTTGTGTGATGTCTAATGTCAACTGTAAAATAAAATTTATAGCCTTTTATTTTTTCAGTCCTTCAATTGCGTGGATGATGTGCAGCTTCATGGCGGTTCTTGCACCCTCAGCATTTCGCTTTTTGATAAATTCCATTATCAGTCTGTCATCGTTCATATTATCATCGCTTACATCCTGGTTTTTTGTTAAAACCACAACACCTTTTTTGATTGCATTGAATATAATCGGCATGAACTGCTTGACGAATGAATTGTGGGTTGCATTGGCGATGCTTTCATGGAATTTTTGCTCCTCAAAAGTTCTGTCCTCACCGCTGAGGATTTTCTTTTCAATCTCTTCTCCATAGTAACAGATTACGGCTATTTCCTCATCTGTTGCTCTTTTTGCCGCTAAATAGGCACATTCAGGCTCGAACATCAGTCTCATTTCAAACAAATCGTCAAGTCCTGATTCAATATCGTTAAGGTTAGCACAGTCCACGATTGTATTTGATGTTACAAATGTACCCTTGCCTCGTTTTATCTCCAGCATACCGTTTGTGGTAAGTATTTTTATAGCCTCTCGCAGGGTTGAACGGCTCACTCCCAGTTCGGCTGCAAAATCGTTTTCGTTAGGCAGCTTGTCGCCTATTGAAAAGCGGTTGTCCTCTTCAATCATTTTGATGATCTGCTGTGCTGTGCTGTCTGCCAGCATTGCTGATTTGCTCATATGCTCACCTCTTTTGCGATTATGATAACACAAGGTTAATGTAAAAGTCAATATGTTGTCGGACATCTTACAACAAAAAACATATTGCCATGTATGTTTATTTGTATAATTTAACAATTATTGCTCGTTTGCTTGTAAAATGTGATATAATGTTTTATTATTAATAATATATAATATATTCTAAAGGCAAAATTGGAAGTGGTGAAATGAATAAAATCACAAAATTAAAATACTATATTGATACTCTTTGTGTTTACGATTTAAAAAATGATGAGGTTATCTCGGCACTTTATACTTTGTTGTGCAGTGTCGACAGTGAAGCCGTGTTAAGAGCGTATAGCAATTTCTATAAAATTGTGTCAAAGCACGGTGCCTTGAAAGCATATTTGTCAAAGTGCATTCTTACGGACGATAATACTTTTACACGTGCTGCCTGTGCAGATAAGACGAGTGAGCTGCCTGCTTCAATAATAGATGCTGTAGGATTTGACCTTATGAAATTGGAGGAGCTTGCCTCAATTACTGCCAAGGATATTGAAGAAAGCATCACGTATGATGATTTAAAGGAAATAATAAAAACAGTTCCCAAATGGGAAACAGGCACTGCAGCTGCTCCTCTTAGTGATAATTGGAGCAAACATCTTGATGAGCTGATTTCATATCACAAAGTGAATGGATATGGTCAATATGCAAAACACATTGCCTTTACTTGGAGAGATAATCAGATTAAGCCAATCAGTGTGACTGATTTAATAACACTCGATGATCTTAAAAATTATGAAAATCAAAGACAGAGGGTTATTGATAATACCGAAAGTTTTATTGCAGGACATCCGGCAAATAATGTTCTGCTTTACGGAGACAGGGGAACGGGCAAAAGCTCAACGGTTCATGCTCTTTTAAATGAATATCACAATCAGGGGCTCAGGATG
Organism: Eubacterium sp.; assembly: GCA_029059925.1. Classification (GTDB taxonomy): domain Bacteria; phylum Bacillota; class Clostridia; order Oscillospirales; family Acutalibacteraceae; genus Eubacterium_R. The sequence continues at coordinate 10,762 of JAIDVA010000048.1, forward strand.
ATTGAAATACCCAAGAGTGCAGTTGCTGACCTTGGATTAATCCGCGAACAGCTTGTTAAATCACCTATGAAATTTATTATCTACATTGATGATTTGAGCTTTGATTCAAATGATACGTCATTCAGTGAGCTTAAGGCAGCGCTTGAAGGCTCGCTGTCAGGAAGACAGTCAAATATACTTATTTATGCTACCTCTAACAGAAGGCATCTTATTAAAGAGAATTTCTCTGACAGAGAGAATGATGTCAACCGCGGTGATACAATGCAGGAGCAGCTAAGCTTGTCAGATCGCTTTGGCTTGACTATAACATTTCTGAATCCAAACAAGTTTGAGTATCAGGATATTGTTAAAAAGATTGCACTTGACAGAGGACTTGATGTTGATATGGAGCACCTGTGCTTTAAGGCTGAGCAGTGGGCAACCAGACGCGGCGGCAGATCGCCAAGATGCGCAAAGCAGTTTGTTGATTTTGTTGAGGGCTGTGAGCAAAGAGGCAGAAAATGGTAAAACTATAGTAATTTTTAATTTAAAATCTGTTAAAAAATTTTAAAGATTGTTTACCAAAATAACAAAAAAACACCAATTAATCATGATAAAATGATATCATCGAAAATAAAGGAGAAAATGAAATGAGTACAAAAATTCTTGTAGTAGACGACGATCCTAATATTTGTGAGCTGTTAAAGCTTTATCTTGAAAATGAGGGGTATACTGTTTTTGTAGCTAATGACGGACAGGCTGCAGTAAATATGTTTCAATCAAAAACACCTGAGCTCGTTTTGCTTGACATTATGCTTCCGAAAATTGATGGCTGGCAGGTATGCCGTGAAATAAGAAAAACCTCGAGTGCACCGATTATTATGCTTACTGCGAAGGGTGAAACCTTTGATAAGGTGCTCGGACTTGAGCTGGGTGCTGATGATTATGTAACCAAGCCGTTTGATGCTAAAGAGGTTATGGCACGAGTTAAAGCTGTTCTGAGAAGAACAAACGGTTCTGCAACAGCGGATGATAACAGTAAAAAAGTTGTTGTTTATGATAATCTTGAAATTAATATAATCAATTATGACCTTAAGGTTAAGGGTGAGTCAATTGACACACCGCCAAAAGAGCTTGAGCTCATATATCATTTTGCATCAAATCCTAACAGAGTTTATACACGTGATCAGCTTCTTGACGAAGTATGGGGCTTTGATTACTACGGCGATTCACGAACTGTAGATGTTCATGTTAAGCGTCTTCGTGAAAAGCTTGAGGGTGTCTCGGATAAATGGTCACTCAAAACCGTCTGGGGTGTCGGATATAAATTTGAAACAAAGGAATAAATTGAATGTCTGTTAAAGAAGTGTTAAAAGGACAGTATTTAAAAAATAACATATTTGCAAAATATTTTATACTTTTTGCAGCTATATTCCTTGTTGTAATGACTATTCTCGGCACTACTCTGACAATACTTGTTAATGTGTATACTACAAATGAAAACACAAAGCTTTTAAAAGAAAATACGCTTTCAATGGCAAATACAGTCAGTTCGTCCCTTTCTGTAGGGGATATAAATAATGATTTTTCACTGGAAAAGCTGATGCTTTGCAATTCACTGAACGTTATTTCAAATTCAATTGATGCCGATTTGGTTGTATGTGATGTTGAGGGTAATATAATCCTGTGTAAGGAGAAGGCGAATTCGTCACCGTTTTACGGCGAATTACACAGGTGCGAATATCACAGTGAATTTACTGTCGGCAATTCACTTTTAAAAAGTGTATATGAGGGCGGTTATGTCGGCAAGGGCAGCGTTAACGGCAAACGTTCCTATATAGCAAGCTATCCGATTTACAGCAACAATCAGATAATTGGATTGGTGCTTGCAACAACGGATGCAAATGTTAACACGCTTACTTTAGCTGTTTTGAGGATGTTTTTCATCAGTGCTCTTGCATGTCTTTCAATTGCTTTTGTATGTATTTGGCTTTTAACAAGGCGTTTTGTAAGGCCGCTCAGACAGATGAGTGTGGCGGCAAAGAAATTTGCTATAGGTGACTTTTCTTACAGGGTTAAAATCAGTGGCGAGGATGAGCTTTCTGAGCTTGGCAGAGCCTTTAATGATATGGCGGATGCACTTGACTCGCTTGAATCGTCAAGACGCAGCTTTGTGTCAAACGTGTCTCATGAGCTGAGAACACCAATGACATCAATAGGCGGTTTTATTGACGGAATACTTGACGGCACAATACCTAAGGAGAAAACGAGTTATTACCTTAATATTGTCAGCGGCGAAATTCGTCGGCTTTCACGCCTTGTTGTTGCTATGCTTAATATGAGTAAGATTGAGTCGGGCAGCTTTGAGATGAAGGCAAGCAATTATGATATCTCCAACCAGATAATTCATATTCTTCTTACTTTTGAACAGAAGATTGACGAGAAAAATATTGAAATACAAGGTCTCGAGAATCTGCACCCGACATATATTGTTGCAGATGCCGATATGATTTATCAGGTTATATATAATATTTTTGATAATGCTGTTAAATTTACCAACAATGGTGGATATATTAATGTTGATATGCGTGAAATCAATGATTTTATAGAGGTGCATATTAAAAACAGCGGTATCGGTATTAAGGCTGACGAGCTTTCAAAGGTGTTTGAAAGATTCTATAAGGTTGATAAGTCGAGAAGTCTTGACGCTAAGGGCGCAGGCTTGGGACTTTATATAGTAAAAATGATGGTTGAAATGCATGGAGGAAGTATTTGGGCACTCAGCGAGGACGAAAGCTCTGCTGAATTTGTGTTCAGATTGCCAAAATCGTATAAACCTATTTACAAAAAGGAGATTAGAAACTAATGGATGAAAACAAGGATTTTAACAGCGGGAACAGTAACGGCTCACGTCCCGACTATTATCAGCCAAATAATAACGGACCATACTATAATCCGCCTAAAAGTGAGGATAATGCGCAGCAGAATAATACAACATATCATTATTCTTATAATAACTCAGCACAGCAGAATAACCAAAGCAGCACATATCATCCAAGAGATAACGGCTACAGCTATAATCCTTTTCCTGATACAGAAAATAACAGCGGTGACAGCAAACCGCCAAAGAAAAGCAATGCATCCAAAATAATTGTTATTGTGCTTGTAATCTGTCTTATTGTTGCTGCTGCAGGAATTGCAGCTGCTGCTATGGGTAAAACAGGCAGCAGTGATAAAAAAGACGAAAACACAACTGCTCAGGTACAGTCTGACGAGGATGCGGCAAAGCTTAATTCCACTGAGTCAGTGCCTACCAAGGATTCGGGAGGTAATTATACAGTTGCAGGTGTTTATGAAAAGTGCGTTGATTCCTGTGTAGGTATTACCGTCTATTCGCAGAAGGCTGATGTGTATAACTATTTCTATAGCTATGGTCAGAATGGTAATTCAAGCAATGAGCCGACACAGTCAGGTGAGGGCTCGGGTGTGCTTATGTCTGAGCAGAACGGCAAGACCTATATTCTTACCTGTGCACACGTAATCAGTGATGCTGACAGCTTTAAAGTTACACTCAACGATGGTACGGAGCTTGATGCACAAATGGTAGGCTACGACAGCCAGACAGATATTGGCGTTCTTTCAGTGAATAGAACAGGTCTGCAGATTGCCGAATTTGGTGACAGCAGTGAGCTTGTTGTAGGCGAACAGGTAGTTGCAATTGGTTGTCCCGGCGGTCTTGAGTTTATGAACTCACAGACAAGTGGTTACATTTCTGCGCTTGACAGACCGATTTCATCAAAGATTGGTTATGATACAAATTGTATTCAGATTGATGCTGCCATTAATCCGGGCAACAGCGGCGGTGCACTATTTAATATGCAGGGTCAGGTAATCGGTATCAATTCATCTAAGATTGCTGCAACGGAGTATGAGGGTATGGGCTTTGCAGTTCCGTCAGCTACAGCAGTTGCAACGGCGAACAGTCTTATTAAGGTTGGTTATGTTGAGGGCAGAGCAAAGCTTGGTGTAACCTATAATCCGATTGCAAACTTTAATAATTCCAATGCAGTTATTCAGGCACTTGAGCAGAAGGGCTTTAAGGATTGCCAGGGTGCAATGGTTATTGACAGTGTTGAAGAGGGTTCAGGTCTTTTTGGTCAGGATATTAAGCAGTATGATATGATTGTTGCTGTTAATGGCGAAACTATGACATCAACTGATGTTATGACCTCAACTCTTGCAGATTCAAAGCCGGGTGATACAATCAAGCTGACAATTGCAAGAATAGAAAATAATGACATCAAAACCTTTGAGCTGGAATGTGAATTGATAGAATCAAAGGGATAAATTATTGTTTAGCGTAGTAGGGGCGAACATTGTTCGCCCATGGGCACAACGATAATGTTGGCGGGCGCACACTGTGCGCCCCTACGAACCACGTAATCTACGCTTTTGTAGGGTGCGATGTGAACCCTTTTGTCACTGCGTGACATTTCCCCTGACAGGGGAATAACATCGCACCGTCACATACCAACGGAACGATGTGGGCATCGTTCCCTACGATTGTTTAACTTACACTTGCTAATATAAACAATAATTTAACTCAACAATAAAAGCACCGAGGATTATTCCTCGGTGCTTGGCTTTTATATTACTACATATAATTACAGCTGGGCAATTAATTCAATCTCGCAAAGCACACCCTTTGGCAAATCCTTTACTGCTACACATGAGCGTGCCGGCTTTGATATAAAATATGTGCCGTAAATTTCGTTGAACTTTGCAAAGTCATTGATATCTGCTAAAAAGCATACAGTTTTAATAACCTTATCCATTGTTGTGCCTGCAGCTTCAACAACAGCCTTAAGATTTTCACAAACCTGTGTTGTCTGCTCCTCAATTGTTTTTGCGTCAACATCGTTAGTCTGTGGGTTAATTGCAATCTGACCTGATGTGAATAACATGCCGTTTGCCTTAACTGCCTGTGAGTAAGGACCGATTGCATTTGGTGCATTATTTGTTGCTACATATTCCATAGTTAAATCTCCTTTAAATAATATGTAATTATTAATCTATAACCTCAAAGCCTGCATCCTTTAATGCTTGCTTAACCTGTGCTATGTGCTGATAATCCCTTGTCTCAACTCCGAGTTTGAGATAACAGTCGGTGATGTTCATATCAAGGTCAGTACTGTCATAGTTGACAGATACAACATTGGCTCCAAGCTGAGCAATAATCTGGCTTACCCCCATCAGCTGACCCGGCTTGTCTGAAAGTGCAATTGTGATATTAGCTGTTCTGCCGCCCATTTTAAGACCACGCTCAATAACACGTGAAAGAATCGTTACATCAATATTACCGCCTGACACAAGGCAGCATACTTTTTTGCCCTGGATATCAGGTATTTTGCCATTCATTACTGCTGCTACACCAACTGCTCCTGCTCCCTCAGCAACAAGCTTTTCCTGCTCCATAAGGGTTAATATTGCAAGTGCAATTTCGTCATCACTTACTGTGAAAACTCCGTCTACATATTTGTTTACCAAATCAAAGGTCAGGTTGCCCGGTGTTTTTACTGCAATACCGTCTGCAATTGTCTGCACCTTATCAAGTGTTTCAATTTTGCCGTCACTTATTGATTTTTGCATGGATGGTGCGCCCATTGCCTGTACACCATATACCTTACAGCTTGGTTTAATCTGCTTTATTGTATATGCCACACCTGCAATCAGTCCGCCGCCGCCGATTGGCACGATTACTGCATCAGCATCCGGCAGCTGGTTGATGATTTCAAGACCGATTGTACCTTGTCCTGCAATTACATCAGGATCATCAAAAGGATGGATAAAGGAGTATCCCATTTCCTCTTTAAGCTCAAGTGCCTTGTTGTAAGCATCGTCATATACACCTTTTACCATACAAACCTCTGCGCCGTAGCGCTTTGTTGCCTCAACCTTACTGATTGGTGCACCGTCCGGCAGACAGATGAGTGATTTTATGCCGTTCTTTGTTGCTGCAAGTGCAACACCCTGTGCGTGGTTGCCTGCTGAGCAGGCAATAACACCCTTGGTTTTTTCTTCGTCAGAAAGCTGGCTGATTTTAAAATATGAGCCTCTTACCTTAAAAGAGCCTGTAACCTGCAAATTTTCTGTTTTTAAATATATGTCTGCATCAGGTGAAAGATTTTTGGCTTTAATCATATCAGTCTCTCTCACAACCTGTGAAAGGACATTGCTTGCCTTATATACCCTATCCAATGTTAACATTGCGTTCGCCTCAATTCTTTTATTTTGTTCGACTATTGTTTGGTTGTTTTAATATATTACTCTTGTAAAATTGATTTGTCAATTACCAAGTGAAATTACATTCGGCATAGCATACAGTGCCATCACTGTCGGCAAAAACTTTCAGCTGCTGGTTTTGCGTGTTGAGATAAAAGAACTGATACTGCACACTGTCAATGCCGTTATCGCCGTAGCTGAGATTTCCTCAATTACTGCGTTATCTTCATTGTCGAGTGCTGACACAACAGTCGTTTTAAGCTCCGATCCCTTTTGAGAGTTTTCACTTGGCGGAGCAGTTGTGCTTGTTGCCGGTTCGGTTGTTGTAGTGATTGCTGTTGTGGGCTGTGTAATCGGCTGTGTGCTTTTCTCCTGTGTCTGCTCCTTTGCACATGCGACAAGTGATATACATATTGCAATTGATATAACAATTGCTAAAAGCTTTTTCATATTCAAGCCCTTCTGTAATTAATATATTATAAGAGTAAGATAATTTATACTTCTTGTCAAGTAGCGAGTTATTGTATTTTCTATTGACTTTAAAGATATTATATTATAAAATTAATAGTAAGCTGTTTGACAATATAACTATCCAAGGGGGATATATCAATATGAAAATTATAAAAAAGACTGCTGCAATTATTCTTTGCGCAGTGTTTATTATACTTTGCTTTGCAGGCTGCTCAACAGAACAGCAGGCAGAGGCAATTACAGAAGAAACCTTGCTTGTGGCATATACTGCAGAAAATAAGCCTTTTATTTATACTGACGATGAAGGCAATCTTGCAGGCTTTGATGTTGATCTGATTGATAAAATATTTAAGAATGTAAAGAACGATTATAAAAATTATAAATTTGTTCAGGTTGATGCAGATTATAGATTAGGTGAGGATGCCGCTTATACCGATGATGCCGGTAATGAGTATATCGCTTATGTAATGGTCGGCGGTATTGCTAAGAACGAGGGAACCTTCAATAAAAACCATACCTTCACTAAGGATATTATTGACAACAGAGTGATTGCAGTTACTGCACAGAACAGCAATATTAATACATATGTTGATCTTGCAGGAACAAAAGCAGGTGTTGTGTCAGACACAGCAAAGTCTGCTCTTGATAAGAATTCTGCAATCAAAAGCGGTATGGCATCCGTTCAGAATTTTAATACTGCTGCCGATGCACTTGCTGCATTGAATTCAGGTAGTATCGATGTGCTCATTATTGATGAGTTCAATTTCAATGTTGCCGAGGGTAAGGATAGCTTCAAGGTGCTTGACAGTGAGCTTGATACAATCAGCTATGTATATTCATTTAAAAAATGGGATTGGTATGACGAGGCTTTCAACGAGGCTATCTATGAGCTTAAGAGCCCTGATTATAACGATGCTGACGAATTTACACCAATCGTTGAAACGCATTTCGGCTATAATGCATCAAACTTCAATTATGAACCACCAAAGACAAAATAAATTGTATACAATATAAACAGTAAAGGGCGGAATCAGTTTGATTCCGCCCTTGTTTTATTTTATCTGCACTTTTTCTTTTTCATTGCAAGTGTGAATAAGCACACAGCAGCTCCTGCACTAAAGCATATCAGTATGATTTTTGTACCATTCAGTGTGTTATGCTCGGGTGCTTCAATTGACATTGCTTTTGCACTGTCCTTGGCATTTGCTGTTGTTATATGATTTGCAGCTTTTGTGCTGTCAACAGCGTTTATAACACTTATGTCAGCATTCTGTTCGGTTGTTCCGGATTCAGCCGGTGTCATATTCTGTGTGTTATTGTCTGCGGTATTATTGCTTTCGTCAGAAAAATCAACCAGCGCATTGATATAAGGAGCACCATATGCGAATTTTACAATAATTGTATTGTCATATTGCGTGATTATTTTATAATCCTTGCTCTCTGTCAGGGTCGGGAATTCCCAGCCTGTCAGCCTGCCTTCACCAAGGTATTCTATTCTGCTTGCATCGTATTCTTCGTCAGCAACTATATAAATACCATCAGCAGGCTCGTCATTAACACAGCCTAAAGCACTCTGTGGATTTGGTCTCGGCTCCCAATACTTTGTTGTTTCCTGTGCAAAAGAGGTGATTGTGCAGATTGATATGGTTGATAAAAGCACGATGGATGTTATTAATATAGATATAATTTTTTTCATTTTGTGTTCTCCTTATTCTCAATTTTATTTGTCTAACCTAATTTATGCGGGTATATTGTGAGTTTTTTATTATCCTCGGCATTGTCATTGTGGTCAAATGAATAGATATAATCACCGATTACAATACCACTGCCCTGATACATTAAATTATCATCTTCATTTATGAATTTGTCTTTGAGTTCGATTTTATCATTCTTGATTTCAAAGGCATTCGCACCATAATATCTTCTCTCATCATCTGCAAAATAGGTTGAGAAGGAGAAAATGCCGTTTTCATCTTTGTAAATATCACTGCATCCGTGGGAATCCTCAAGGATAAGCTTGTCAAGCTCAATTGGGTTTGACATATCTGTTACATCATAAAGCACAATTTCCTGACCGTCGAGGTAATCTCTTGTTTCCAAATCTACTCGAGAGGTAATTGAAATCAGTCTGTTATCATCAATCCTGATAAGTGTATCATTGACATCAAAGAAAGAACCATCCGAAAGCTCAATACATGACGGAAGATTTACTCTTTCCGGTGCTTCAATTACTGCCTTGCCCGTTTTAAGGTCATATTTGATATACTCAATCTCATCTCTGTTATTAGTCCAATATGCATTGTCATTTGCAACATAGAGATATCCGTCTGTGATATATGTCTCATAATAGCAGCCGAGAATTGCTCTTGTTTCGTCAGCCACCTTTCCCGATTTGACATCAACTGCACCGATTACCATATAGTTCGCTGTTTTGATATTGTCAAAGCGGTAAATATTTTTTGCTTTTATGCTGAGGTTTTCGCTCTTAGGCACAAAGTCCTCAGTCTCTTGCTGTGCAACACCATAGAAGGATACAAGATATGCAATTCCGTCTATCATATAGGAATTCATAAGCATACCATCCTGCCTGATTTCGTTAATCAGTATTGGGTTTGCAGGGTCTGATACGTCATAGGTTTTTATGATTGTATCTGAATCATCACTTACTGTTACGGTAAGGCTGTTATCAACCAAAAAAATATCGCTGATATAGTAATCGTCATTTGGTGCGACATCATTCATAATGTTGATGAGTTTTGAATTTTCACCGTCTGCACTGAAAATATACAGCTTGTTTCTGTCAACGGAATTGTTATAGTCATAGTAGCTGTAGAAAATATATTTGTCGTTTGCTGCAACATTTTTGCCGCTATTTTTTAAATCATCAGGCGTGTAAATATCTTGAAAAAGCCATGATCCGCCTGAACCCATACCTTCACCGCTGCCCCATTTTTCAAGGTCTGCAACAACTGTGTTCAGCTCATCATCGTCTTTAAACTGATATGCCTTGTTTTCATTACTGTTGTTAAATTGATTAACCGATGCAAATATACCAAGTGCTAAAATAAAGCATGCTGCTGCAGTGATAAGCGGTTTAAAATTAATTCGTTTTTTCTGCTCGCTTTTTTCTGATTTGATATCTTCAAATTTTACTGTATTATTTGTTTTGTGCTGCTGATTTGCACGTATTTTGTCTGCCATTACCTGTGGTGTTATTCCATGCGGAACAGCAGGTACAGCATTATCAAATTTATTTTTTATAAAATCATAATCATTGTTTCTCATTTTAAGCTCTCCCTTCCTTAAGATAAATAGTCTTTCATTTTTGCCAGACTTCTGCTCAGCTTTGAGCGGACACTTCCTGCGGTCATACCGTTAATTTTTGCGATTTCTCTGCTCTTAAAGCCTGCAACAACTGACAAAAGTACAATTTCTCTTTCTTCCTCATTCAAGAGGGCAAGCGCTTTTTTCAGCTCTATCTGCTCATCAGTTTCATCATAAGTGATACAGAACATATTTTCATAATCGTCAATATTGTCCATATGTCTTTGATTTATCTGATTTTTTATTGCCGATGTGCAGCAGCAATACAGGATTCTGAAAATCCAAGACGAAAAAGCCTCAGCGCTTTTCAACTGTTCAATCTGTTCAAATGCAGAAAGCACACAATCTGAAACTGCATCCTCTGCATCCGAAACATTACCGAGTCTGTAAAACGCATAGCTGTATAGCTTTTTCTGGTATCTGCTGTAAAGAATTGTAAAGGCATCAATATCTCCGCCTTTTGCTTTTATAATGAGTTCCTTTTCACTCATAATGCCACCTCCCTGACGTCGTCATTATTCAAGTAGAAAATGAAAGCAAAAGTGTTGCATGTAATTTGAAATTTTTTGAAAATTTATATTATTACCTATAAATCAAGCCTATCGGTATAACCGACAGGCCTGAGTTGTTTGATATTTATTTATAGTCATCAATTGTTCTTTGTATTGTTTTTTGTTCACCTTCATTATTAGTGATTATAATTTCGGGATACCATTTTGATGCATATTTATATGTGTTATCCTTTCCCATTTCATCAAAAATAATTTGAGGATAACGTACATCACTTTTTTCAGTCGCTGTTGATTTGCTGCCCGTATCCTTGCGCAGAACACCCACTACGACAAATCTAAAATCCTTTCTGTAATCCGTCGGGCAGGATATTGTGAGCAGGGTATCCTGTCTTGTAATATTAGCACCTGTACTGTAGATAAATCTGTTTTCGAGCCTCGATACATATTCAGATGCTGATTTAGTGGTCATTTTTTCAGGCGTATTGTATGGGAAAATATAACCGTTGTCATCCTCTGCCTTCGTGTTTGTATAAAAAGCACCTACGACCTTGAAATTATAGTCCTTAAACAAATCGGAATAGGTGATATAACCGCTCGCATTGTTATATGCGTCGGCAGTTGAATAATATTTTTCAAGGCTGTTATCATTCATATATATAACAAAGTTGAACTGTTCAGCGTTTTCTGTACAAGGCTGGGCATAAGGGAATTTGCTTTCATCATTGCTTACCGCTGATTTTAAATTCAGCTCGGGTATTTCAATGTAGCCTACAGTGTCGGGATTCTCACCCAGCATATCGCAGTATTCTTCAAGCATACCAATTTCGAACTGTACATCGGGATATTTACTTTGATACGGCTTTAGATAAGCTCCTTTGTTTGCATCTATTGCATATCGTATACCGAATATGAGTGCAATAACAACAATAACAGTACCGAGTGCAAGCAGGAATTTTTTGTTGAAAATGACCTTTTTCATTTTGCCGAAAGAAGCTTTGTTTTTTTCCTTTTGCTTTGCATGTCTTTCAGCCTTTTGTGCTTTGATTGCCTCAAGCTCTTCGGGGCTTTTTGACTCTTTTTTTCTTTTTGATGCTTTTTTACTCTGTTCGTCATTTTCAGTCTTTGCAAAGTCAATAGCATTTTCACGTCTTTTCGGCGGCTCCAACGGCTCGTTGGACATATGCTCTTTTTTGTCCTTCTGCTCCTTGAAGTCGGAAAGGATATTATCAATATCGTTATTCATATTGCCATTCATATTTTCGTTCTTATTGCTCATTATCTGATAATCACCTTTTTCGCATTTTGAATTGCGTCTTCAATAAGTTCATCAAGATTTTCAATCTTATTTTCTGCCTCAACAACATCGTCAATCTGCGGTCTTGTTTTTGGATGCTTTGGAGTGAATACGGTACAGCAGTCTTCATATGGCTGGATTGAGGTTTCAAATGTGTCAATCTTTCTTGAGATTGTAATAATTTCCTCCTTATCCATACCGATACATGGTCTGAAAACAGGCATATTAACAGCACAGTCTGTGCAGGCGAGTGCATACATTGTCTGGCTTGCAACCTGACCTACACTCTCACCGGTGATAAGTGCACTGCAGTTTTGTGATGCAGCCATTTTTTCGGATATCATCATCATGATTCGTCTCATAATGATGGTGAAATATTCCTCAGGGCAAAGGTCGCGTATAGCCTCCTGTATTTTGGTGAAAGGCACTACGTAGGTTGTGATTACACCGGAGTATTTTGCAACTCTTTTAAGAAGCTCAAGAACCTTCATTTCGGCAAGCTCTGAGGTATATGGCGGTGATGCAAAGTGAATTGCGCAAAGCTCAATGCCTCTTTTTGCCATCATATATGCCGCAACAGGAGAGTCGATACCGCCGCTGATAAGTATTCCTGCTCTGCCGCTTGTGCCTGTTGGCATACCGCCGGCACCCTTGATGTTGTTGCCGCGTACAAAAGCGTATTTGTCACGCACCTCAACGGTAACAGTAATATCGGGATTATGGACGTCAACGCTGAGATTATGGAATTTTGAAAGAAGATATCCTCCGAGCTCACGGCAAATCTCAGGTGATTTCATAGGGAATTTTTTGTCAGAGCGTTTCGCATTTACCTTGAAGGTTTTTGCATCCTCCAGCTGCTCTTCAAGATATTCGGCAGCAGTAGCCTTGATGCTTTCAAAGTCCTTTTCGCACACACACGCACGTGAAAGCGCGGCAATACCGAATACCTTTGACAATCTGTCCGCTGCATCATCAAGGTCAATTCCCTCATCAACAGGGTCAACCATAATTGTTGACTGGCTCTTTGTGAATTCGAATTTGCCTAAATCATTCAGTCTTTTTTTCATATTCTTGATGAGTATATCCTCAAAGCTGTTTCTGTTAAGTCCCTTGAGTGTAAGCTCACCATTTTTGATAAGTATAATTTCCTTCATATGTTAACTCCGTGGATGTTTGATTATTAATTCCTTTAAGGCATTTACCAAAAGGTCAATATCCTCTTTTGTATTATATCGGCTAAAGCTGATTCTTATGCTTTTGTCGAGTGTTTCGTCATCAAGTCCCATTGCAGTGAGCACATGGCTTTTTTTACCCTTTGCACATGCTGAGCCATTGCTGACATAGATATTGTAGTTTGCTGACAGCTCCTGCAAAATTGTCTGGCTTCTCATAAAAGTCGGGATATAGATATTGATGATGTATGGCGATGTATCTTCGTCATTATTAAAGCAGATGCCCTCAATTTCTGCAAGCTTTTGTCTTGCGTATGTGTTAAGTTCCGTAATGTGATTTCTCTGCTCCACAATCGCAGGCAAGGCATTAACTGCAGCACCAAAGCCTGCAATCAACGGTGCACTTTCCGTGCCCGGACGTATTTTCTTTTCCTGCTCACCACCAAAGGTGCGTGCAAAATTCTGGTCAGTAAGGTTAGCCTCCTTGTTGACATAAAGAGCACCAACACCCTTAGGACCGTGTATTTTGTGAGCTGAGACTGTGATTAAATCAGCACCGAGTTTTTTTGCGTTTATGCTTGTTTTTCCGTATGCCTGCACACAATCAATGTGAATAAGTGCAGGGGAGTCAGCACGTTTTACAGCACGTTTGATGGATTCAACAGGCATAATCGTTCCGACCTCATTATTTATATACATCATTGATACAAGAATGGTATCCCGGTTGACAGCATCAAAAAGCTGCTCTTTTGTTATATTGCCTTGCTTGTCAGGCTTGAGCCAAATCGCCTCAAATCCCTGCTTTTCAAGCTCCTGAACACTTTGCAGCACGCTCTCATGCTCAATAGCAGTTGTAACAATCCTGCTGCCAAGTCTTTTTCGTGCTTTTACTGCTCCGAAGATTGCAAGATTGTTCGCTTCGGTGCCGCCTGATGTAAAGATGATTTCTTCACTTTTTACACCAAGTGACTCAGCAATCGCAGATCTTGCACCGATAACCTCAGTCATTGCGTCGATACCAAGCCTGTGCAGGCTTGAGGGGTTGCCCCATTTATTTTTCAGCATATTTGTTACAGCATCAACACATTCGTCACATGGCATTGTTGTTGCTGAATTGTCAAGATAGGCTGTCATAGTTTTTTTAATTCCTTTAGCTTAAGTATTCCTATAATCGTTTTGGCATCCTTGATTTCGCCGTTCATTATTTTTGCAACACAGTCGCTAAACGGCATTTTTATAACATCTAGATATTCGTCCTCATCCAGATCCTGCTCACCGAAGGTTAAGCCTGTTGCACAGAAAAGGCGTATGATTTCACCACAGTAGCCGGGAGTAGGATAAAGCTCGCCGAACGGTACAAAATGCTCTGCTGTTGCACCGCATTCCTCTCTGAATTCTCGTTTGCCTGCCTCTAACGGATCCTCGCCCTTTTCAAGCTTGCCTGCAGGTATTTCGTAAATAGTTTCTTTATATGGATATCTGAACTGCCTTACCAGAAGCACCTCATTGTTGTCTGTCAGTCCGACTATTGCAACTCCGCCCGGGTGGTCAACTACCTCGCGCACAGCCTCAGTCCCGTCAACAAGAGTGATTATGTCCTTGTGAACATTTATGATATTGCCGTTGAAGATGCCTTGTATCTCCTCGGTCTGCTCGTAAAAGCCGAGTGCAATGGCTTCAATATCGTTTATTTTATCAACAATAAATTTTGCCCCTGCATCAAGGTGTTCAAATTTAGTGCCGTAGCCCCAGAGCACA